>JAEUAF010000335.1 GCA_019695485.1 Sorangium sp. | reverse complement strand
GCTGCCAAGGTGGTCGAGGCCCCTCCGCCTGCGAACGAGGCAGCCGAGGACGACATGGACGACGAGCCCGGCTTCGAAGACGACGATGTCGACGACGCGGACGACGTGGACGATGACGACGACGCGGACGACGACGCGGACGACGCGGACGACGCAGATCTCGCTGGCGAAGAGAACTGAGACCGCCCAAGAGACGGCGGCTCTGACTCTCGAAAAGGCCCGTGCACTGGCGCGGGCTTTTTTTTAGTCGATCGCAGGCTGTCTGGCGTCGACGAGTTCCGCGCGCCGCCAGAACTCGCGCACATCCTCGAGCGCGATGGTGCGCTGGGCGTCGGGGAGCGCCCGCAAGAGCTTGCTGCCGTAGCCGCGGCGGTGCACGCGCTCGTCGAGCAGAGCGACGACGCCAACATCGCGTTGCGTACGAACCAGGCGCCCGAAACCCTGCTTCAAGGCGATCGCTGCCGCCGGAACGTGCAGCTTCATGAACGCGCTCTGCCCGAGCTCCTCGAGCGCCTGCGCGCGCGCACTCACGATCGGGTCGCTCGGCACCGCGAACGGGATCTTCTCCAACACGACCAATCGGAGCGCGCGGCCGGGCACGTCCACACCCTCCCAAAAGCCCGCGGTCGCCACCAACACGGCGTTGCCGGAAGCGCGAAACCGGGCAACCAGCGTGGCCTTGGGCGCCTCGCCCTGCAACAACACGGGCAGCGCTCCGAACTTCCCATGAAGTCTGCGGTGAAGCTCACGCATGGCGCGCAAACTGGTCGTCAACACGAAACAGCCGCCGCCAGTGATGTCGACGAGCTCACGAATGCGTTCACCTGCTGCATCCCAGAACTCGGTGCTGCCGGGGGAAGGCAAGTCCTTCGGCGTGTAGAGCAGCGCTTGCTTCGAGAAGTCGAAGGGGGAGCTCACCACGAGTTCGTCGACGCGCCCCAGATCGTCGCTGAGTCCGAGCCTGCCGCGCACATACTCGAACGCGGACTTCCCGCTTTCGCCGTCGGTGTGCGAAGTCGCCAAGGTAGCGCTGGTCAGGACGCAGGCCGGCACAGTCTCGAACACGCGTTCACGCAGTAAAATCGACAAATCGACAGGCGTGGCACTCAGCACGACGCGCCGCTTCGAAACCTCGAGCCAAACCACACGGCCACGCCCAGCATCGACGATCGCAGAGAGCTGCTCGCGAAGCTGTTCGGCACGCCGCTCAGCGAGCGCCAAGGCGTCTCCGGCCGCGCGCTTGCGCGGGGAGCTTTCGCTCGCCACGCGCCCGGCAACGCTCGCGGCAAGCGCGCCGACGCCTTCCAGCGCGGAGTCGAGCGCGTGAAACACGCGCTGCAACTCCCCCACCCATATGTCACGCTCGAGCGCCACGCGAGTCTCGTCTGAGCTTGCGTGCTTGCGTAGCTCGCGAAAGAACGCCTCGCTCACGCGCTGCACTTCGAGCAGTGGACCGCGCTCGGCGCCGCTCGTGAAGAGTGGGTCCGCGTTGCCGGCGACGCCCAGCGCACGCTCCAGATCGCCGAGCATTCGCTCGATACGCACGCTCGAGATGCGCACACTAAAAAACTCCGTCGCCACGTCTTCGAGCTGATGTGCCTCGTCGAAGATCACCGCCTCGTAGTCCGGCAGCACACGCGCCGGATGCGGCCCGCGCAGGGCAATATCCGCGAAGAACAGGTGATGGTTCACCACCACGACCTGGGCGGCTTCGGCTTCGCGTTTCATGCGCGTGACGAAGCACTCGTTATAGTGTTCGCACGCGGACCCAATCCGCGTATCACTCGACGACGCTACCTCGAGCCTTACGGGGTCGTCCTCGGCGAGCGAAGCGAGCTCGCTCAAATCGCCAGTCTCCGTGTCGGCAACCCAAGCCTCGACCGCGCCGAGGCCACGCGCAAAGCCGGGGCGCAAGGCGTTGGCGCTGTGTCGAAATTCGGCGAAGCGCCGCCGACACAAGTAATTGCCAACACCCTTCATCAAGGCCACGCGCGGCTGAAGGCCGAACGCGGCCGCCACGAGCGGCACGTCCTTGAAGTAAATCTGTTCTTGGAGCGCTCGGGTCGCGGTGGAAATGATCACCTTGCGGCCGGAGAGCAGCGCCGGAAGCAGGTAGGCGAGGGTTTTCCCGGTACCGGTTCCGGCCTCGCAAAGCACCACTCGTTCCGCGGATAACGCGCGTTCGACCGCCTCGGCCATGGCCAGCTGGCCCGGCCGTTCCTCGTAGCCGGAGAGCATGCGCGCGAGCGGTCCGCTCGGCCCGAGCAATTCTCGGACCTGCCCGACGCTCACTCAGTCGTCCTCGGGCGGCGCGGAACCCTCGCGAGGAGGCACCGAACCATCGACGTCGAGGTATTTGAGACCGACAATCTGGCCATCTGCTTGTTCCTGCGACCAGACCAGCGCGATGCGCCGTGGGGCCGTGGCATCACCCACGAGAATTTCGTACTCCACGCCGGGTGCCAGGCGCTCTTCTACTATGGCGCGCAGCCCGCCACGGCTCACGTTCAAAGTCCACCCGCTGGTTTGAAAGCCAGGTGCCGACAGCAAGACCCTTTCGGTCGCCTCCCTGCGGGCGCCGCCCACGCTGCGCCTTGGCGTCCACGCCGGTGGCGCCGAGGAACCGGAAGGGGGCTGGCTTTTCACGGGGATTTGGAACCATACCACCAGTCGGGGGATGCCCGCCTTTTGGGAATGTCTTTCAGCTACGGGCCGAAAGATCGGCGAATTTCGAGCCCGCGAACGCGTTCGAGGCGAGGTTCTTGGAGCCGAAAGCTTGACGATCTTCTTGATTGGACGCTACTTTTCCGCGCTGGAGTCCTGTGGCTAGCAAGCTCCAAGCATTGACTTGGCGCCCCGCACACACGCCCTCTCGACATGCCCGACCTAACGCCGACCGAGCTGAAGAAGGCCCTGCAAGCCCAGGGCTTCGAAATCTATCGAACCAACGGCAGCGAAGTGCAGATCGCGGATCGCGTGCGCGACAATCTGCTGATGGACAGCGCGGTGTCGGTACGCGCAGGCGAACCGCTCGTGGTGCGTGTCGTGGTTCGCGCCCAGGCTTCGGACTTTCCAACGGAGAGCGAGTCCCTACTCTTTGCGCGTGCTCGGCGCTGCGCCGAACCTGCCCAAAACCGAGGCTTTCGGGAGACCGGCACCAAAATCGTTCCGATCGCCGATCCCGGGGACCGGACGCGCACGCTCGACACTTGGTACGAGGTCTATTTCGAGCGCCCGCTCGGCGAACCGGCCGAACTCGAGCGTGAGCTGCGGGTCGCACTGGCTTTCGAGAAATCGGCTCGACCGCGCCCCTGAGCACCCGCTCAGCCTTTCGGCCGACCGCGGCTGCTCGGGGGTTCGTCCGTGGATCCGGCCGGAGCGGCATGGTATGTGCGGCGCCCTCGGTCGTTTAAAATGCTCAGGTTTTTTAGAGGCGGCGGCGTCGCTCAGGTTGTGGTGGGCGGCATCGTTTCGACCATCATCGTAGTGTTCATGGTGGAGTTTCGCGCTGGCCGCGGACCCACCGCTGGATTCAAGCGGCAATGCGTCGTCGAGTTCCGCGGCACCTGCTTGGACCAGAAGGAATACTTCGCCGAGCTGGGATTGGTCGTGCCCCGCGGCGCGGACGCTGCTTCGATCAAGCGCCTCGGCCTGCGTCGCAAGGTTCTGGACGGGCTCGTGGAACGCGAACTGCTGGTCGAGCGCGCGCGCTCTCTCGATTTGGGCGTGGGCGAAGACACTATCAACGCCGAGCTCGAGGCGGGTCGAGCGCACGTCTCGCTGCCCGCCAGCGACATCGGCCCGCTCAGTGCTCAGCTCGGACTGTGCCGGCTCGAGGGCAGGGGCAGTTGCGAGCGGGGCTCGGAGCGCCTGGTGCGCCAGCTTCACGTGCAGCGAACGCCGAACGAGCCGTTCGACTACAAGCTCTATGAGCGTGAGATTCGCGTGCTATCGAATCGCGGGCCGCGTGAATTCAAGTCCATGCAAGAAAAGGAGCTACTCGCCGAGCGCCTGCGCGGCATGGTTCGTTCGCGCGTGCGCGTGAGCCCCGCCGAGATCGAGGCCTTGGGAGAGCGCGCGGTGATTCGCAGCGCGAGCGTGAGCCGCGATTGGTTCGCCAAGTACGCCGTCGACTCCTCCGACGCCGCCGTGGATCGCTGGTCATTCGAGAACCGCTCGCAAGTCGACGGCGCCTGGGAAGCCGAGAAGGCCAACTGGACCGCGGGTTGCTCGCTGGTCCGCGAGGTCGTGATCCCAATGCAATCCATGGCCGTCGATGAGGAGCAGAACCCGCTCCGCCAAAAGGCGAACGAGGCGCGCGCTCGCTTGGTCGGAGGCGAACCGTTTGGGGATGTGGCGCGCGCTCTCTCGAGCGGACCGGCCGCGCTCCTCGGCGGTGAGCTTGGCTGCCTCTCGAAGAGCTACGGTCTCGGCTACGACGAGCTCAGCAAGGCCGTGGCTTCGCTGAAGACCGGCGAGATCTCACAGGTCATCGACACCCCGCGCGGGCTCCACGTCGTCCAGGTCGAGGCGCAAGTCGACGCCGCCAAGCTCGAAGAGGTCGGACGCCGCCACGTCGCGCGCGGGCTCTACACGCACTTCGCCGCGGACGAAGCGGCCCACAAGTTTGCGAGCGATCTGATTGAACGCGTGAAAGCTGGTCAGAAGCTGGAAGACGCGGTCCGCGAAGCCACGGAGCAGGCAGCGAAGAGTCGCCCCGCTCCGGCCGCCAAACCTCACGCCGGTAAGACTCCGATCGCGTCCCCGGAAACCCAGGCCCTTGCGGCGTCCGATCGCCCCCACTTCGAAGTCTCGGCGCCGTTCCCGCGCTCGGGAAATCCGCTCCCTGATCTCGAGCCCAAAGACTCGATCGCCGCCAAGGCCTTCGAGCTCTCGAAGCCCGATCAGATCGTGGACAAGCCGCTCGAAACCGCCAGCGGCTGGGTGCTCTTTCAGCTGAAGGAGCGCACCGCCCCCGAGAAGGCCGAAGCCGAAGAGCTTCGCGCGACCCTCCTACAATACAAGGCGGACGAGGCCGTGGCGGAGTATGTGGCAGGGCTGCGTAAGGCCGCCGGTGCGAAACTCGTCGTCGACGGAAGCTTTGGCGAAGACAAGAGCCGCACCACCGACGACGAATGACGATTTCTGCGAACGCGCTGACCGACGAGGCCATCGCACGTCGCACGCTGCCCAACGGGCTACGCGCGCTGTGCGTGGCGCTACCGCACGTGCACCGCGCGGCGGTTAGCGTTCATGTTCAGAGTGGGTCGCGCTTCGAGCCCGTGATGCTCGGAGGAATTTCGCACTTCCACGAGCACATGCTGCATCGCGGGACACGCACGTATCCCACTGCTCACACGCTGGCGCTCGCCTTCGAAGACCTGGGCAGCGAGCTCGGCGCCGCGACCTACGTCGACCACACCGTGCTCTCCGCGAATTCGCCGATCGAGAACCTGGGCGCCGTGATCGCATTGCTAGGTGAGCTGGTTTCCGCCCCCGTATTTAGCGGGATCGAGATCGAGCGCGGCATCGTGCGCGAAGAAATCCTCGAGTCCTTGAACGAGAAGGGCGAGCCAGTCGATGCCGACGAGCTCTTGATCGCGCTCGCCTTCCCGGAGCACGGCCTCGGGCGGCCCATCACCGGCACGATCGAGGCTGTCGAGCGCTTCGACGTTCCGACGCTTCACACGTTTCATCGCGAGAACTATCGCGCCGACTCGATGGTGGTGAGCGTCGTCGGGCCGATCGATGTGAACCAAACTTTCGACGCGGTGGAGCGCGCCTTCGCGTCGCTCACGCGCGGCACGCCTCGCGTCGACATCGCGCCGGCGGAGCTCGCGGGGCCGGTCTTTCGCTACGTCAACGACGTGGGAAGCCAGACCGCGCTGCGCGTGGCGTTCCGCGCGCCGTCCGAGCGCGATCCGCTCGAACCGGCGACCGAGCTCTTGCTCCGAACGCTCGACGACGGCATGTCGACCCGGCTCTATCACGAGGTCTGCGACGAACGAGGCCTGGCCTATGACGTGTCGGCGACCTACGAGGCCTTCGGTGATAGCGGGATGTTCTCGCTCGCGGGCGAGGCCGCGCATGGCTCCGCGGAGAAGCTACTCACGGCGCTCTTTGGCGTGGCCAGCGATCTTGGACAGCAAGGTCCGAGCGCCGCGGAGCTCGACAAGGCCAAACGGCGTTTCGCCTGGCAGATGCGCGCCGTGCTCGACGATCCGGCGGAGCTTGCTGCGTTCCTCGGCCTCGGCGAGCTCACGGCGGTAGCGCGAAGCCCGGAAGCGCGCAGCCGCGAGCTCGAAGCCGTGCGTGCCGAAGATGTTCAAGCGGCCGCTCGACGCGTCTTCGCCGTGAGCGGCCTTGCCGTAGCGGCGGTCGGTGACCTGCGAGCCAATCAGCAGAAGGCGCTCGAGCGCCTGGTGCGAAGCTTCCGCTAGCTCGAACGCCTTCGCGTGCGACTTTCGGGCTTCGGCTCCGACGCGTCTTCGTGAACCAGCGCCTCCGCGACGCGCAGAACTCGGCGTCGCGTGGCAGGCGTTGCACCGCGCAAAATCACGAAGAGTCGATCGTCTCTTGGCCGTGGCCGACTGGGCGTCGAGAGCAGATCCGACACCTCCACGCCCAACGCAGAGCTCAGGCGAGCCAGCGTCTCGAGTGAAGGGTTCGAATTTGCGGACGATCGACCGCGCAGCACACGCTCGAGGCGCGCCACTGTTTCGACGGTCACGCCCGCGCGGGCGGCAAGCTCGGCTTGGGTCATTCCGGCATGGACTCGGAGCTGACGGACTTGCTCCGCCAACCGCATCGCAATGGTGTTCACAGAAAGCTGGCTCTCAGACTCCCCAGCCCGTGAGCGTCCTCGTAACTTACGACTTTTCCTCGGCTTGTCATCAGAACTGTGCGCCTGGACTTGGAGGCCCGTCACGTCAGGTCACACGTCGATGTGCGGAGCAACACCATCCCCCGCATCGGCCACCTGGCCGATGGGTGCAAATCACTAGCGTTGCTGCACGTGGTGCTGCTCGATGCGGCGTGACTCGTCGATCAAGCGCTCAAATACGCGCCGAATCGTGTCTCCGTCGAGCGGCGGGCGCGCCGCGGCGGCCAATCGTGCGAGCAACGAGCGCTCTCGCTCGGGGTCATAGACGGCGAGCCCGTGCTTGCGCTTGAAGTCTCCAACGGCAAGCACCAGACGAACCCGCTCCTCGAGTAAGTCTAGAATGTGGCGATCGACCGCGTCGATCGCGATTCGCAGAGCTTCGAGGTCCGAGGCCGGGCTCGCTGTTGGCAGGGGGCGTTCGCTCAACGCGTCTTCTCGCTGGCAGACGTTACAACAGGGCGGGCGTCAGCGCACGATGGTTTGACAACCGTAGACTATCTCGACCTCGCGAACCGCCCCCGACCGCACGGTCGAGCAGGCGGTACCGGCCAGGGAGAGGGCCGACTCGGAACTGTAGTCCCAGCCGTCCGCGGCATCGCGCGGGATCAACTCGCCATCGAAGTAGAGGTTAACGAGGTCAGGATTGTCCGGTACCGAAGCTAGGGTCACGTCGCACGGAATGGGGATACCGGTACCGATTTGAAGCAAAGCGTCGCTGAGCGCGGCTGCATCGGAAACGGCGAAATAGCGCGGGGTGCCGCTCCGCGCCGTTCCCCCAGCCAGCGCCAGGCGGTCGAGCAAGCTCGTGTACGCTTCACTGCCGGGCATGCCGACGACGAAGGTTTGAACCCCGGCCTGAGCCAGTGCGAGTACCTCGGCCTCCGTCGCGTCCGCGTCGATGCAGTTCGCCCCGGCGCCAGCGAACAGGCTCGCGTTGCAGCAGCTCACCTGCTGCCCGCAAATACGGCCGTCGCCCACCGGAGCTCCTTCAATATCAGGAATGCACGCGGCGCTCGTGCAGCGCGCGTTCGAGTCGCAATTCGGAGCACCATCGGTGACGAGAAGAACGTAGGTGGTGTCGGCGAGCTTTGAGAGCCCCGGGGCCAGCGCGTGCAGCGTCGCGGCGGTTGGCGTTGCGCCGCCTGGCTTGAAGCCGGCCAGACGCGCTAGCAAGTCGCTCAGAATGGGCCCGCGCCCTGAGAGCGGAGTGTTGCTGGGTGCATCCCCTAGGCTTGGAGGGAAGATCTGGCGTCCTGCGCTGCAGCTCTGATCGAGATCCGTGGCCGGGAAGACAGCGGCGCCGTAGCGCACTCGGCTTCCCACGGCGTCGAGCAAGGTGCCGATGGCGGCGCGCGCGGCTGCGTACTTCTGCACGCCAGATTCGTCGATGCTCTCGCCCATGCTGCCCGAACGATCCACGACCAGATACAGGTTCGGCGGGTGCGTCACGGCGGCGATCTTTTGCCCTCCGCACGTCGGCGGCCCGTCCCCAGGGGTGCCGCTCAGCACCACGCCCCCATCGGGGATTTCGGACGTCGCGGCGGGCGGCGGCGCAGGCGGCGGCGCGTGCTCGGGCCGACCACACGCAGAGACCGAAAATCCGCCGAGGAGCAGCGCGAGAGCTCGCGCTCGAATCGCCCGGCAGAGTGCCATCTCTCGCAAGATAGCAGGCGGCGGCGCGCTATGGTCGACGGGCGTGAGTTCTGAGCGACCGCCAAACTCCTCCTCCGGCCCCCCGAGCGCGCGAGCGCCGGCTTCGCCGCGGTCACGCCTTTTGACGGCGCTCGAATGCATGACTTGGGTCGCGGCCCTGTTCGGGGCGCTCGCATTGCTCGTCGGTCTGCGTGATACCCCAAGGCAACTGCTCGGAAATTCCCTAGCGGGGAGGCCCGACCTCGCAGCCAGCAGCGCACCACGCGGGGAGCTCTGTCTCGAGGTGGTGGAAACGCAAGGGAGACCGGTGGGAGGGGCGCGGGCGTTTGCCTACAGCGAGACCGCCAACGGAAGCTTCGCCAGCGCCGGCAGCCTCATCACAGGCGGCGACGGGCGCGGTTGCTTCAGCGATGTGCCACTCGGAACAGTCTGGGTGCTCGCAGATGCGCCCCGGCATGCGCGGGCGTCGACCCAGCTCGTGCTGGACGCCAAGCGCTCCGTGCGGCTCGTCTTGCCCGACGCGAGCGCGCTGACGGTGCGGGTCACTGACGAGCTCGCGGCGCCCCTGCCGGCGGCTACCGTGCTTGTCACGGCAAGCGATCCGCTCCCTTACGGATTGCTTACCGACGCCGATGGAAAGGCGCAGTTTAGCTGGTTGGCGCCTGCGCCGTGGAGCGTGCGTGTTGCGGCGCCGGGCTATGAAAGTGTTTCGCGCACCGGCGTGCTTTCCGACCTTGTCGTGTCGCTGCGGCGGCTCGCCGCAATCGATGTGCGCGTCGTCGACAGCGGAGGAGCGAGTGTCGCCGGGGCCAACGTGCTGATTGCCGGCTCCTCGCTCTGGCCCGCGCGGCTCGCCAGCGCGGACGCGGGCGGGCTTGCGCGGATTCGTGGGCTCAGCGCGGGGAGCTATGATCTGCGCGCCGTGCACGGCTCGGACGTGTCGGAGGCTCTGGTTGGCTTCGAGCTAGCGCGAGGCGCCCACGAAAGCGTAACGCTACGACTGACACCCGGTCGCATGGTCAGCGCCGTGGTGACGGACGGCGACAGCCCAAGCCCGGTCGTTGTCGCCAACGCGGATGTAGTGCTGGTCGAAGGCGGCGTTGGCTCGTTCCCGTTGCGCGGCCGCACGGGCACCGACGGAACCGTCACGCTCGGACCGATCTCGCGAGGGCCTGCCACGCTCGCGGCAAGCGCTGCCGATTTCGTGCCTGGACAGCCGGTGAGCGTGCCCGAGGTCGTCACCAGCGCAATCCGAATCCCTCTCGCCAAGGGTGGAACTCTGCGCGGTGAAGTCGTCGACGCACGCGGCGCGCCGATCGGCGGCGCGAGTATCGAGGTGGTGGGCACAGATCGTTACGGCATGCCCATCGCTCAGACGCCACAGACCCAGAATTTTCGAGCGAGCCACTTCGAGTGGGCTCTGTCCGGTCCGCCAAGTCTGATTCCAGCGGGCGAACTCGGGGTGATGCCAGGCCCAGTGCCCCCCATTCCCCCGTTTTCGGGCTCGCTGGGCGAAAGCGCGACCCTACCCGCAGCGGGGCCCTCACCAAGCCTCGCGGAGCTCACGCCGTGGGTCACGCGCGCGACTGGAGACTTCATTGCTCGCCCGATCATGCCGGGCCGTGTACGCGCCCTGGTGCGGCACCCCGAGTTCGTGGAGGGCGCAAGCGAGCTCGTAACCCTGGCAGCGGGTGGTGAGGCCGAGGTGCGCATCGTGCTCTTGCGCGGCGGTAGCCTGGAGGGCCGTGTGGTCGATGAGCGCGGCTTCCCAGTGAGCGGCGTGGAAGTGGAAGTCGTCGCCGAGCGCGGTACCTTCGAACGGTCGACGATTACAGCGAGCGACGGTGCCTTCGCGTTTGCTGCCGTACCTGACAAGGTGTTGGTTAGCGTGGCGCGCCCGCTCGACCGCGCGCGCATCGCCTTGCGAAAGCGCCTGGACGTCGAAGAAGGCGAGCGCAAGCGGGTCGAACTCGTGGTGCCAGCGCCGCGCGACCCAGTGCGCATCGTCGTGGTGGATGATCGCGCCGTGCCGGTCGAACTCGCGGAAGTGCGCGCGACCTCGCTGGACCCCGCCGTCCCCCTAAAATCGACGCTATTTACCGACAGCACGGGCGGCGTCGAACTCAGCGACGCGCGCGGACTGCCGCTTCGGCTCGTCGTCGAAGCGCCGCGCTTTGCTCGCCTCGAGTCGAGCGTGGACGCCGCCCCGGGCGAGATCAAATTGGCGCTCGATCCGGGCGTCCTCGTCACCGGGCGCGTGACAGCGGTGCGCGGACGACGCGCAGTCGCCGGTGCCGTCGTCACCTTGCGCGTCGGCGCGCAGCGCTCGAGCACGATGAGCGACGCCGACGGCGCCTATCGCTTCGGCAGCGTCCCCGCGACGCACGTCGAGCTGAGCTTCTCCCATCCCGACTACGCCGAAGCTCATGCGAGCGCTGACATCGAGCGCACTACGCGCGCCGACCGCCCTTTCGAACTGCCAGCGGTGGACCTCGCGGAGCCCGGAGAAATCCAGGGCGAAGTCGTCGACGACCATGGCCGACCCGTGGAAGGTGCTCGGGTCACGATCGGCATCGCGCCCGCTTATCTGCCGGCCGGAGCGCTCCCGGAGGGTGTCGTTCTGAGCAACGAAAGCGGGCAATTCACCTTGAAAGGAGTGCACCCTGGCTCGGTGAGGGTCAGCGCTCACGCATCGGGGATCGGCCGCGGCAGCGTGGATGGCATCAGCGTCGAAAGCGGGCGCAGCACGAGCCGCGTGACGATCCGACTCACCGAACGCGTTGGCAATGACGACGCTCTCGCCCCCGCGAGCCTGGCCGTGACGCTCGCCGAGCGCGGCTCCGCTGACACGCTGGAGGTGCGCGTCGTGGCGGTCGCGGCAGGCAGCGAAGCCGAACGCAGCGGACTCTTGCCTGGCGACGTGATCCGGGCGCTCGACGGCGAAAAGCCAAGCTCGATGGCGGACGCGCGGGCGCGCCTAGCGGGCCGCGAAGGCAGCGATCTGGTGCTCGATCTGGAACGCGCGGGCGTGGCGCTGCGCGTGCGCGTCACGCGCGAGAGCGTTCGGCGCTGAGCGCTCGGCGAGTGGGTCGCATGCCCGCCACTCAGGGCTTCACGCGCGCGGAAAACTCCAATTGAATCGGAGCGACCTGAGCAACCTTCGAACCAAGTGCAGAGAGCGTTCGCTGCGCGAGCTTCCCGAATGCTTCTCGCGGCCGAACGTCGAACTCTTCGAGCCCGATCTGCAGCGGCGCGAGCGTGCGCACGTTGACCGAATCGGCCTTGTCGCCCGTGTAATGAAACGAAAGCTCCACCTTCACGCGCTTCTCGGCCTTCCTCCCATGTAGCCGAAAGTCGCCCACGACATCGGCCGTCAGTTTGCGATCGGCACCCGAGAGCGCCTGCACGTTAGTGACCGACGCTGCTTCGACGCGCGTGATACGGAATTCAGCGCGACGGTTCGCTTCGCGCACGGCCTCTGGGGCATCGTCCGAAATTTCGAGCCAAGTTCGGGCGTGCTGGTTTTGAAGGTCGTTCTTCTTCCGTTCGCCAAACTCGCTCTTGTCGTCTTCGCGCTTCTGTTGATAGAGCGTGAGCTTCTGGAGGTCGACCTTCACGAGACCCGTCGCCTTCGAGAGGTCGTCGAGCGGCACGAAGAGTTCTCCTTCCAAGGCGGCCGGCGCATCGCCGGAGATCTTCTCGATCGGCGCCTCCATCAAGAACGCGGTCTTGCTCGACGCCGAGTCCACCACGAATACGACTGACTGCGCTGCCGCGGGAGCCGTTTGCGTGAGCGCTGACGCCGCGGGCGCCAAATGCTCAGGCTTCTTGTCTTGGCAGGCGACGAGCGCGACCCCCACGAACAGGCCGAGCAGCTGCTGCATCTTCAATTGTCGCAACATGATCTCCCTCCACGACTCGGCCAAGCCAAGAACGGCCGGCACTCGGCGTGAACTCCCCGCTCTACGCAGCAACGCTGCGTCGGTTTCACGCCCTCTCGGTCACTCGCGCGCGAGCCCTATCGCGCACGCGGGGGCGGGCGCTCAACCCTTGTGCTCGGAGTCGAGGCGGTCCTCGGGCTCCGTCATGTCGCCACCCGAAAGCAGGAACAAGATCGGGATGATTCCCATCGCCGACAGCAATGTACCGACGATCTTTGCAAGGGTAACGAGGCCGGGTTCCATGGCAGCCGCGACGATAGCGACTTCCGAGCCGGACGCAAGCACGAGTGCAGCAACCCGCCGAATGCTGCGCGGACCCGCCGGACACAGACCACCCCTCGTGGCGTAGCGCTGCCGAAAGGTGCGGCGGCTCCTCACCCCAAGTAGCCGAAAGAAGGCGGGGCCCGAGAGTTGCACTTCAATAACGACGTGACCTCCCACGTCCCACCATCCGGCCCTCGGGCTGCCCCAGGCTGGCCGCGCGTCTTGCTCGTCGATGACGACACGATGGTGACCCGCAGCATGGCCCGGGCGCTCTTAGCGCTTCGGCCGGCCTGGGAAGTCACCGTGGCCGACAGCGGCGAGCAAGCCCTCGAGCGACTTCGCGAACAACCCTTCGAAGTGATGATCACGGACTTGGAGATGCCCGGTCTTTCAGGTTTGGAACTCGTCGTGCAAGTTCGCAGCGAATACCCGACCACACTGTGCGTTGTTCACTCGTCCCACTTGGAGTCAGTGGGTGAGGAAATTGTGAGACGCCTGGCTCACTTCGGGCTCGAGAAGCCAATGAGTCCCCAGCGGTTGGTGGAAGTGGTGGAAGGTGCGCTCGCGCTTCGCGGCGCAACCCCTCAGGGCGCTTTGCGCTCCGCCTGAAGTAGCTTGGCGATTGTCGCGAGCTGCATGTTGCTGGTGCCCTCGTAGATTTTGCCGATCTTGGCGTCGCGGTAGAACTTCTCTACCGGAAAATCGCGGGTGAAGCCCACGCCGCCCATGAAGTCGATCGCCGACGACGCGGCCCGCTCGGCGATTTCGGAGGCGAACAGTTTGGCCATGGCCGCCTCTTTCACGAAGTCGCGCCCCTGGTCCTTCAAGCGCGCGGCGTCGTAGACCAACAGGCGCGCCGCCTGAATCTCGGTGGCGAGCTTGGCGTACTGAAACTGCATGCCTTGAAACTCAGCGATGGCTTTGCCGAATTGCTGTCGCTCGTGCATGTAGCCGAGCGCGTAGTCGAACGCGCCAACCGCAAGGCCTAGCATCTGCGCGCCGATGCCGATTCGCCCCTCATTGAGCGCGAGGATCGCGATCTTGTAGCCCTGCCCGACCTCGCCGAGCACGTTTTCCAGAGGAACCTCGCAGCCGTCGAGCATGAGTTCGCACGTGCTCGACGCGCGAATCCCGAGCTTTTGCTCCTTCTTACCGACGGAGAATCCGGGAAAGCTGCGTTCGACCAGAAACGCAGTGATGCCCTTGTAGCCTTTGCTGGGGTCGGCGTTGGCGAACACGATGAACAACGAGCTTTCGTGCGCGTTCGTGATCCAGAGCTTGCGCCCTTCGAGGATCCAGCGATCCCCCCGGCGTTCGGCGCGCGTCTTCAGCGCAAACGCATCCGAGCCGCTGGAGGCTTCACTGAGCGCGTATGAGCCCACCCACGAGCTGGCGAGCTTCGGCAAATAGCGACTCTTTTGGTCGGCGTTGCCCCAACGCAAGAGCGCGTTGTTCACCAACGTGTTCTGCACGTCGACCACCACCGCCACGCTCGGGTCTACCCGCGCGAGGGCCTCCACCGCCAAGATGGCGTTGAAAAAACTGCTCTCTGCGCCGCCGTACTCGCTCGGGATCTCCACGCCCATCACGCCGAGTTCGAAGAGCGCTGGCACGAGCTCCGGTGCGAGCAACGCGGCCTCATCCATTTCGGACACGCGAGGGCCAACACGCTCCCGCGCGAAGGCGACGACGGTGTCGAAAAACAGCTGCTCTTCTTCGGCCAGAACTGACAGCGCGTTCATCGAAGCTACTTTGCCACGCAACGCTTCGCGCGGGAACTAAAGGCGAGGGCTGCAATCTGCCGGGCGATTCGCCCAAAGCCGCTCCTCCATCCCCCACCGAACGTGGTAAAGACCGCGAAGCACGTATGTCCGGCAACAGCTTCGGTCAGGCCTTTCGCATCACCACCGCTGGAGAAAGCCACGGTCCAGGCAACGTCGTCATCATCGACGGCTGCCCAGCTGGGCTTTCGTTGTCGGTCGAAGACTTGCGCGTCGATCTCGAACGGCGACGTCCCGGTCAGAGCGCAATCGTGACCCAGCGCAAGGAAGCGGACGAAGCCGAGATCTTGTCCGGCGTGTTCGAGGGTAAGACCACCGGAACGAGCCTCGCCATCTTGATCCGCAACACCGATCAGAAGAGCCGCGACTACGAGGATATCAGAGACAAGTACCGGCCAGGACACGCCGATCACGGCTACGACGCCAAGTACGGCTTTCGCGACTACCGCGGCGGCGGGCGCTCCAGCGCACGCGAAACCGTGGCGCGGGTGGCCGCTGGCGTAGTCGCGAAGAAGATCATTGCTCAGGCATTTGGCGGCACGGTGGTCGGCTACGTGAAACAGGTCGGCGGCGTGGTTGCAAGAATCGACGACCCCGCGAGCATCAAGCTCGATCAAGTCGAACGGCTGCCCGACGGCAGCCCGAATATCGTGCGCTGCCCGGAGCCAGGCGCTGCGCGAGCCATGGTCGAACTCATCGAGGCGATGCGCAAAGATCAGGACTCGATTGGCGGCGTGAGCGAGATCGTGGCCAGCAATATCCCCGCCGGGCTGGGCGAGCCGGTCTTCGACAAACTGAAGGCCGATCTCGCCAAAGCACTCTTCAGCTTGCCTGCTGTAATGGGCGTCGAGTACGGCATCGGCTTCGGCTGCGCCACACTGCGTGGCAGCGAAACCAATGACGTGTTCGTCGCCGAACCCGCGGGCGGTGCGGCGAGCATCCATACTCGCACCAATCGGCACGGCGGAATGCTGGGCGGGATCTCGTCTGGCATGCCGATCATCCTTCGCGCGGCCATCAAAGCCACCAGCAGCTTGCCTCGCGAGCAAGAGAGCGTCACGCGCGCAGGCGAGGCCACCACCATCCGCACGCGAGGTCGTCACGATCCCTGTCTTTTGCCGCGTTTCGTCCCTATCGGCGAAGCGATGGTGGCCATCGTCTTGGCGGACCATGCGTTGCGCTGGCTCGGTCAACGCGCGGGCAGCTCGGCATGAGCAAGCTGTCGTTTTCGCACTCCTGGGTGCTGATCACGGGTGCGTCGTCGGGCCTTGGCGCCGAATTCGCGAAGCAACTCGGACATCGCGGAGCGAACCTGATCCTCAGCGCGCGCTCCGTCGACAAGCTTGGTCGCTTGGCGTCGGACCTCGCCAAAGTGAACGGCATCGAGACCCGCGTCGTGGTCGCTGACTTGGCCACGCCTGAGGGTGTGGACCAACTCACCGCCGATGTCGATCGACTCGGCGTGCCGCTGCTGCACGTGATCAACAACGCGGGCTTCGGCTCGACCGGCGCCTTCGTGACCAGCAATGCGGAGACCGAGCGCCGCATGCTGCGCTTGAACGCGGAGGCGATCGTGGCGGTCACGCGCCATTTCTTGCCGCGCCTAATCGCACGCGCCGAGGGCGGCTTCATCCAGGTCGCCTCGACTGCGGGCTTTCAGCCGACTCCATTCATGGCGACCTACGGCGCAACCAAAGCCTTCGTGCTGAGCTTCACGCTGGCCCTGGCGGAAGAGTTGCGCGGTACCGGGGTTCGCGCGTTGGGTCTCTGTCCCGGACCCGTGCCGACTGGCTTCCAACAAGCCGCAGGCATTCCAGCCTCGGGGCTGTTGAAGCTCAGCAGGCTCGAGGCCCCCGAGGTCGTCGACACCGCGCTCGGTGCTTACGAAGACGGGCGCACGCTCGTCGTGCCTGGCGCGTTGAATTCGGTACAGACCACGGCGGTCAAATTCTTGCCGCGCGCGCTGGTATCGCGCGCCGCGCGGCTCGCAATGCGCGGCCTTGGACGTAGCTAGCGGCGGCGACTCTAAGCGTCGTCCGCTTCCACGTAGACCAGCACGGCGTGCCGCGCCCCATGCGCCGGCTTGCCGCCGGCAGGGCGGACCACGAGGACGCCAGCGTCCAGCGCGGAGCGCTTCACCGTGACGCGCTCGGCCTTACCCTTGGCCAGCAACTCCGCGATGGAGCCGGCTGACGCCAAGGCTACGCCGGGCGTCGCGGCCGAAGGGGCGGCAACTGACGCAACGGCCGCCAAGGTCCCCGACGCACTCGTCGTCGCTGAAGACCCCACGGCAGAGCTCGAGCTCGAGACGCTGGAAGTCGACACGCTCGATGACGCGACGGAGCTCGAAACGCTCGGGGTTGAAGGGGCCTGCGGTGCGGCGGGAGCCGAGGGCGCGGCCGACTTCGACGGCGCGCGAGGTGCCGAAGGAGCGGACGGCCGAATCGAGGGCCGCTCCGCGCTCGAAGACGAGCTCGATGCAGAAGGGGCGGCCGGAGCGAACGACGTCGGGGGGCGCGAGGGTGCCGTGGGTAAGGTGCGCGTCGGGCCGCCGCTGGCGCTGGGCGCGGACGGCGCAGCTTCGGCGCTCGTCGAGGCTGCGTCGGTCGCGGGCTTCTCGGTGGCGGGCAATGGCGGCGGTTGCGAGACGCGCGGCACGGGCGGCGAGGGCACACTCGGTTTCGCCGCGGGGCTTGGCGCCACAGCGCTGGGCGCTGCCGACGCCGCTGCGCGTGCCTGGGCGGACAAGTCCGCGCCGAGTCGCGCCAAGGCCAGCGCGCGCATATCGTTGCCAGCCTCTTCTGCCGCTTCCGCGCCACGTTGCACCCAGCGCACGGCCTCTGGCATCTGACCAAGCTCCCACATGTCGCGGGCAGCTTCGAGGCAGCGAGTGACCTCGGCAGAGTCGTTCGGCTCGGGCTTGGGAACCGGAATGTTGGCCTCGGTAGAATCAGACATCTGGGCTTGACCTCGTTGTTATCCTGCGGAAAATTCGGGACTTTCAGCGCGCGCCGAGTTCGGCCAAGAAGCGCTGCGCGTCCTTGTTTTGCGGATCGGTTTCGGTAGCGCGCGTCGCCATACGCCGCGCCACCGTGCGTTGCCCCTTGGCGAGCTCGAGCTCGCCGAGCTGGAGGCACGCGCGCGACAGCTGACGGCGCGTGGGCATGTCTGTCGCCTTGTCCTTGGTGGTCGCGAACACGCGCAGCGCGGCGAGCGCCGTATCGGTGTGTTCGAGATCGACGGCGAGCATGCCCAAAGTGAAGGCGATGTCGGCATCACCCTTGTCGAGCTGGTGGGCGCGCATCAGAGGGTCGAGCGCGTCCGACCAATCGTCAGCGGCGAGCGCGAGTTCCGCGAGCCGCTGATAGAGCTTCGCATACGCCTTCGTGTGCTTCTTTTCGGTAGCGGACAGGAACTCGCTGAGTCCAGCGCGGGCTTCATCCGCACGCCCGGCGGCCACCAACACGTTGGCCGTGAGCACGAGCGCTTCGACGCGCTCCGGATCCAATTTTCGGAGCTCGACGAGCGCCGCCAGCGCCTCGTCCGTGGCGTGCTCCTGCGCCAGCAGATCCGCCGCCTTGGCGAACAGGTCGAGCTGCGCGGCACCCTTGCTGGCACGCGCCTCGTCGAGCAGCATGCGCCCTTGCTTCAGGCGATCGCCCGTACGCGCGTAGAGCTTGCCGAGTTCGCGACGCAGTTCGACCGAGTCGAGCCCTTCTGAAATTGCGCTCTCCACCTCGGAGACGGCGAGCTCGGGCCGACCTGCGCTCTCCGCGATGCGTGCAAACGAAAGCACTGCCGTGCGGCGCGCGGGTCCCTGCTCGATGCGGCAAAGCTTGCGATAAGCGTCGATCGCGGCGTCGAAATCGCGATCGGCGGCAGCCAGCTTCGCAATGCGCGAAAGGACCGGCACGCTGTCCGCGTGTCGCTCGACCCAGGGCGCCAAAAAGGCCCGCGCGCGCTGGCGCTCGGCGCTGTCGCTGCACAGATCCGCGGCACGTAGCGCCCAGCGCTCCGCGCTCTCGAACACACGCGTGCGCTCGATGGCCTCGAGAAGTTCCGCACTGCTGCCGCCTTCCGCAACCAGCGCGGCGTCGAGCTCACCAAGCGCGTCGTCGGCGCGACCCAGACTTTCGAGAATGCGCGCTCTCTCACGGCGCACTTTGCTCTCGGGCGCGCGAGCGGCTAGCGCCGCGTCGAGGGACAACAGCGCGCGTTCCGAGTCACCCGCTTGGTGTTGCGCCTCGGCAAGCCGAAGCCGGAGCGTCGGATCGGACGGGGCGTGCTCGATGGCTCGCTCCAAGACTTCGACGCCACGCTGAAACGCGCCACGCGACATCAGCTGCTCGACGAGGGCGTTCGCGATCTGGGCATTCGCCGGCGAAAGCGCGAAACCTTGCGCCAGCGCGCGCTCGAGCCCCTCTTCGTCGCCCTCGCGCCGGCGCAGCTCGGAAAGGCGAAGGCAGAGCTCGGCGGCGCGTTCACCGCTAGTCTCGACGGACAACAGCGCCTCGAGCGCGTCCGAAAGCTCTTTGCCGCTGGTACCGAGCTGTTCGTGGAGACGCACGATCTTTTCGAGCACATCCCCGCGCTTGGCCGGGTTCTTGGCCAGGCGCGTATAGGCGGCAACGGCTTCGCGCAGATGCCCAGTTCGCTCGAAGGTTGCGCCGAGACGAGCCGCGAGTACCTCGAGCCGCTCCTCGTCTTTCGCCGCCTCGGCGGCAGCAAGCTGCTTCTGGGTGAGCTCGACGAGCTCCGCGAGACCAGCGCCTTCGCGGACCAGCCCCGACAAAAGCTCGAACGGCTCGGTCTGCGCAGGATCGCGCCGGAGCAGCGCCCATAGCCGCTCGATCGCGTCCTCGCGCCGCGCGGGCATGTCGAGCAAGCGGCGCGCGATGAGCAGGTCGTACTCGTTGCGTTCGTCATCGGAGGCAGTCCGCGCGGCCAGCGCTTCGAGCACGCCGAGGACACGCTCCTTCTCGCCGAGCTTCTCGAAGACGTCGAGCAGCGCCTGCCAGGACGCCGTCTGCGCACCCCCCGCGCTCTCCAGATCGCGGGCTGCGCGCTCTGCGAGGCGCAGTGCTCGTTCTGCGAGCGAAGACTCGACGACACCGAACGCCGAGTTCACATCGAGCAAGTCGCGCAGCGCGGCCGCGACTTTACCGGGGTCGCGTGCGCGTTCGAGCCGCGCGGTGACTGCTTGTTCGAGCAAATCCGAGCGGCCGAGTCGCCGCAACGCTGCTTCGAGCGCCAGCGCGTCTTCTTCGCTGCCGAGCGCGGCCTCGAACGCCGAGGCCACGTGATCGCGTGCCCGTTCGGCCTCGCCGCGACGCGCAGCAACGTCGCCGAGATACAAGTAGACCTCGGCGCGACTCAACGTCGACTCGCCCTCGTCGCGCGCCCGCCCGAGCACCATCAATAGCGATCGGTAACTCTGCTCCGCGCGATCCAAATCGCCGAGTTCGAAGGCGAGGGCGCCCAAGGCGCTCAGAATTCGCCCACTCTCCGGGTAGCGCTGGGCTGCCTGCAGCAGCTCCTCCGACGCCATTGGCGCCCGCGCGCTCGCCTCGAGCAGCGCGGCCAGGGCGAGATGCACCCGGACGCCCTCCTTCGGGCGTCGCGGCCCGTAGTGCTCGATTTGACGACGCAGCACGCGTTCGGCGACGTCCACGGCGCGGCCTGCCTGCAAGCGCTCGCCGAGTTCGAGGGCGAGCGCCGGATCGTCGGGCACGAGCTCTGCGTGCGCGCAGAACAGCTCCGCCGCGCTCACCAAGTCCGCTGCCCGCATGTACGCCGCGAGCGCCGCCGGCAAATCCCCAGTGTGGCGGCGGTGCACCTCGGCGAGCCGCGCGTAGAGCGGCGCGGGAGCCGGCGAGGCCTGTGCTTCCTCGGCCAACAACGCCGCGAGCTCCAAGAACCGTCCGAGGGTCTGGTAGTGCTGCGACAGGAGCTCGAAATTCTCTTGATCGCGACCGAAGCGCGCGCGCACCGCCTTCCAGGCGTCCACGGCTCCGCTCAGATCAGCGAGCTTATCGGCGCGGAGTCGCGCTGCCTCACCGAAATCACGCCGAGCCCGCGTCGCCTCGGGCTCTAGCTCCGAGCGCCGATCGAGGGCCGCGATCACGTCCGCCCAGCGCTCGCCCGCGCGCAGCGCCTTCAATAGACCGTCGAGCAGCGTGCGATCGGTCGGCTCCCGTTCGATGAGCAAGCGATAGGCCGCGGCCGACCGCGTCGGATCAGAGAGCTCGTCGAGCGCCACGCGCGCCGCTTCCAGCAGGAATGCGCGGCGTTCCGCGGCGTCCTCAGTCAGGTCCGCCGCGCGCTCCAGCACGCCGCAGCGTTCCCCCGAGCGGCCCGCCTCGAGCAGCAGTCGCTCGAGCCGCTTCGCCGCCGTGAGGCGCGCGGGGGCTTCCTCGGCCTCGTCCAGCACTCGGGCCAAGAGCTCGATGGCGCGCTCCCGCTCGCCCAAGTCGAGCTGAATGGTCGCGGCGTCGCTCAGCAACTCGGCGAACAGCGGCTGACCCGAAACTCGCTCCGCCGAAAGCACGGTAAGCTCCGCGAGTCGCGCGCGATTACCGAGCGCGCGAGCCAATTCTCCGAGCCGACCGCGCCTGGCTTCGTCTGCCGGCTCGAGCAACATCAGCTCACCCAGACTGTCGAACTCGCCCGCCGGATCGTTCAGCTCCGCCCGCAGTTCGGCGAGCGTGCCGAGCAGCTTGATGCGCTCCTTCTGGTCCGCAGAATTTTCGAGCTCGACTACGACCACCTTGGCCACGTCACTCGGTCGCGCCGCAGCGGTGTAGCGCTGCTTGAGTAGCTTGGCGGCGCGTTTGGCGACTTTGACCTGCACTTCCCGTGCGTCTTGGTCGGCGGGCAGATCGAGCCTGAAAGTCCGCTCCAACAAGGCAAGCGTCGATTCGTTACCAGCCGCAGACTTGGGCAGACTCTCGATCACGGCGAGCGCCGAGCGCCCTTCGTTGATATCCAACCAGAGCGTGGCGATGCGTTCGTGCGAACGCACCAAGTCCTCACCCTCGAGCGTCGCCTCACGGCGCGTCAGGTGTTGAATCAATCGCTCGACGTGGTGTTGCCGCTCGTAGAGTCGTTCGAGCGCCAAATCCACGCGCGCGTCTTCGGAGCGCAGCGCGAAATAGCTCTCCCAATAGCTAATCGCTCGATCGGGATCACTCGCCAGATCGCGCGCCGCAATGGCAGCTTCGTCCAATAGACCCGCACGCTCGAGTTCGTCCTTCGTCGCATCGATCACGCGCTCGTAGAGTGGGAAAAGCACATCCCAACGCTGCTCGCGGGTGAGCCCGAGCTTGACGCGCTCGAAGGCCCAACGCGCGCTCGGCGCCACGCGCAGCAGACGCTCGAGCGGCGCGGTCAAGGCGCCCGGGTCGCCCACGTGCTCCTCGGCGAAGGCCACCAACTTGCGACCCAATGATTCGGCGAGGGCCGGATCTTCGGCGCGGGTGATGGCGTTCTCGTAAGCGCGGAGTGCGGCGTCGGGCTTCTTGGCACGTACGGCGCCCGCCTCTACTGCCTGCCAAATCGCCTCTTCGGTCGGAAATTCAGCGGCCGCGCGCTCGAAGACTGCAAGCGCACCTGCCCCGCCGGAGAGCGGGACGAGCCGCTCGTACCAGCCCCTGCGCAGGTACGAGAGCTCGCGCGACGGTTCGTTGCGCGTCGCTTCCTCCGTGAGCTCGAGCAGCACGAGCAAGAGCTCCCGTTGAACGGTGGGGTCGTCGTGCGCGAGGCTTTCGCGCGACAGCAGATCGGCCGCCGCCACGCGCGTCGCCGGAACGCGGCACAGCGCCAAGGCAAGCTCGCGCGACTTCGCATCTGCCGGGTGCGCCGCCAGCGCGGACTCGACGAGCGGCAGCGCCTCCACGGGCTGATCGAGGCGCTCGACGAGCAGTTCGGCCATGCTGCGCTCGACACCGAAAGCGTCACCGTTGCTGCCGAGTTCGCGTAGCTTACTGAGCGCGGCGAATCCCCCCGCAACGTCTCCACTACCTAAGCGCAGGCGAGCGAGCTCGCTCCACACCTCGCTGCGCTTGGCGTCACTCTTCGCCGCGCGCTCCAGCAGCCCAATCGCAGCCGGAACATCGCTGAACTCCTGCTCTTCCACGGCAGCCCAGTGCGTGAGCACCGCCACCGGATCTTCGGCGCGCTCGGCCCGCCACTCGAACAACCAAGAGCGCTTCTTATGACGCCACTCGGCGTCCGGACTGCTCTCGAGCAAGCCAACGTAGGCACGGACGTCCGGCTCGTCGGCGAACGATTCGATCAGCGCCTCGTACACTCGCGCCGCCTCGTCGAAGCGACCGGAGACCGCCATCACACGCGCTTTGGCGACGACGAGCGCGCGCGTCTCTGCCTCACGGTCGTCCTCGAGCCGGGACACGACGTCGTCGACCATGCTCGCAAACTCGTCGACCCCGCCCGTCTGCGCAGCGCGGCCTTCGAGGGCGAGCACCACGGGCACAGCGGAGAGGGCATCCTGACTCGCCGCGAGGAACGCCCGGCACGCCGACGGAACCTTCGTCCAATCGGCCGCTTGCGCACACAGCTCGAGCAAGCGACGCCCCGCTTGCACGTCGTTCGGCGTGGCCTCGACCACGCGCTCGTAGAGCCGCTCGGGCTCGGCCGTGTCATCCGAGGTCTCAGCGAGTAGCTCGGCCGCGCTCTTCCACGTCGCAGCCGCCGCTACCGGGTCATTCAAGCGATCCAGCAGGAATTCGCCGAATGCCTCGAGGGCGCGCGCTCGCGCGAACCCTTCGGGCGCGCGTTGCACGCGGTGCTCATGCACCTTGCGCAGCGTGGGCAGATCGACGGCGTCTTCCCCGACTCGCTCGAGCAAATCGAGCGTGGCGTCATCGACTTCCGGCTCGTCCAGCAGCGACGCGGTCAGAGCCAGCGCATCCTGCGGCCGACCAAGACCGAGTTGCACGCGCGCCAAGCGTTCCAAGGTGGCGCGCCGATCGATGCCTTCGAAGGTGGTGAGGCCACGCGACAGTTCGCGCTCGAGCCCTGCGTCGTCGCCCACCGCTTGCAGAGCGGCCACCAGGGCCTGGTGCGCCGGAAACAAGTCGGGTGCAGCCGCGACGGCGTCGCGCAGCGTGGCCGCAGCTCGTTCCGCGTCGCCGAGTCCGTGCTGCTCGAGCAAGCCGAGCCCCAAACGCAGCGCAGCGGCGCGCTCGGTGTCGTCGACGCGGGCGAGGGCTGCCTGGTACCGCTCGACCCGCTGTTGCGGGCTTTCACCGGCTTTTTCAGCCAAAAGATCGATACTCGCAACCACCTCCGGGGACGACGGGTCCGCGAGCAACGCGCGCTCGTAGAACGGGCGCGCCTCCGCTGGGCGCCCGAGCTGCTCCAAAGCATGCGCAGCCGCTAGCGACAGCTCGGCAATGGCTGCTGGATCGGTGAGCTGTTGGTTGAGCGCCGCAAGTAGCGCTTCGAGCCGCGGCCCTGCCTCTGGCGAAAGGCGCGCAACGCGTTCGATCCATTTGCCCACACCCCCGGGCCACTCGAGCGACATACGCCCCAACAAGCGGACGGCAATCTCACGCGCGCGGTCCGCCGGCACCGCCGCTTGATCGAAGACAGCGCCGAACTGAACCCAAATCGCGATGCGCTCGTCCTGGTCGGGCGCGCGATTAGCGCGAATCTCGAGGGCCGCGAGCAGCATTACCGCTGCGTGCGGCACCTTGCGGAATTCCCGCACATAGATCGGCTCCAGAAGCTCGGCAGCCGCCAATGCGTGCTGCGGCTCAGCCAGCAGCACCTCGAGCCAGCGGCGGCTCGTGGGCTGCGCCGGATCGATCTCGAGACTTTGCGCGAACGTCTCGAGCGCGCGCGGAATGTCGTCGAGCCGCAGGCGAACTTCGCCCAACCGAGCCAAGAGCGCAGCGCGCTCGGCTCCTTCGACTTTGCCCGCCGCAACGGCTAGCTCATTCGCAAGCTCAGTGAAGCGGCCTTCCCGCTCCAAGAGCTCGAAGCGCTGGGTCTGATTCCACTCGGGTTGACCCGGCTGAGTTCCAGCTTCCATCAGTCCTCCTCAAACCCGTTTGTCGAGTTTGTGGCTGCGTTCTTCGACGAGAAATCACCGGGCGACGTCGAACCGCCGCTACGCCTACCCTGGAATCTCGACACGTCTACCTTCGTGACCACGCACGCCTCAAGTCGCTCGCTACAGCTTAGCGGTAGAGAACGTGTCCGGCCACGCTGAAAGTCAGGCCACGAAATTGACTCATTCAGCATCAAAGGAAGATTCCTCGCACGCAAATCTCGCCCGTCGCCATCCCAGAACGCGGCGCACTAGTACAACCCCGAGCACTGGATTTTCCGAACGGGCCGAAGAGGCTACACCTGTTCAGGGCGTTGCGTCGCGCAGGCAGCGAGCAAGCTCGTTCAGCATGCGATCGGCGAGCACCAATCCGTCGGACACTGCCTCTGTTTCGAGAGCGCGTCGGGTCAGGCGGCCATCCGGACTGAGACGATAGGGAGATTTTTTTTGCGCGACCAGTGCTCCGACTTTCTGCGGATCGAGCGGCGTGTCGTCGCGCAAGTGGAGCGTGACGCTGCGCGCGCTGGCTTCGCACCCGAGCACTCGCAGGCGTCTGAGCTCGGTCTTGAGGCGCATGAGCTCGATGAACGAGCGAGCTTCGAGCGGTGGTTCGCCGAAGCGATCGCTGAGCTCAGTAGCGATCTCCGTGACCTCATTTTCGTCGAGCGCGCTGGCAAGGCGCTTGTAAAGGCTCAGCCTCACCCCAACGTCGGCCACGTAACCCTCGGGCAAGAGTGCGTCGACGTCGACGCTGAGCTCCGGATCGACCTCGTGGATTGGCGTTTCGCCGCGCAGCTCGTGCGTAGCTTCCTCCAGCATGTGGCAGAACAAGTCGAAGCCCACGCTCGCCACGAAGCCACTCTGCTCGGCACCGAGCACATCGCCGGCACCGCGCAGCTCCATATCGAGCGCGGCGATATGAAAGCCCGATCCGAGCTCCGTGTGCCGCTCGAGCGCTTCCAAGCGTGAGCGAGCTTCCTCCGTCATCTGGCTCGCCGGGGGCACCAGCAAGTAGCAGTAAGCACGCTCATTGCCGCGACCGACGCGACCGCGCAACTGATAGAGCTGTGAGAGGCCGAACAGATCGGCGCGGTCGACGATCATGGTGTTGGCGCGCGGAATATCGAGCCCGCTCTCGATGATGGCCGTAGCCACCAGCACGTCGTACTCGCCCGCGACGAAGTCGAACATCGTGCGCTCGAGCGCATCCTCGCTGAGTTTGCCGTGACCGACCGCGATGCGCGCGCGTGGCACGAGCGCCTGCAGTCGCTCGGCGCGCTCGTAGATCCCCTCGACCCGGTTGTAGACGTAGAACACCTGTCCGCCGCGCTCGAGCTCTCGCTCGACGGCCTGACGCACGATTTCTGGGTCGAATTGTGAGGTTATCGTGCGGATCGCGCGGCGATCGACGGGAGGCGTCGTGATGATCGACATGTCGCGCAATCCGCCGATCGCGAATTGCAACGTGCGCGGGATTGGCGTCGCGCTCAGCGTGAGCACGTCAACTGCGGCGCGCAGCTGCTTCATGCGCTCCTTGTGCACGACACCGAAGCGCTGCTCCTCGTCGACCACGAGCAAACCCAGGTTTTTGAAATGAACATCCTTCGAGAGCAAACGGTGGGTGCCCACCACGACGTCGACAGAGCCTTCTTTCAGACCTTTCAAGGTCTCGAGGTGCTCGCTCTTGGATTGAAAGCGACTCAGCACGCGCACCGTGATCGGGTAGTCCTCCAGGCGCGAGGAAAAGGTCATGAAATGCTGCTGGGCAAGCACCGTGGTGGGGCAGAGCAGCGCCACTTGGCGCCCTGCATTGGCGTTCAAAAACGCGGCGCGCAGCGCGACCTCGGTCTTTCCGAAGCCGACATCTCCGCAAACCAAGCGGTCCATGACGCGCTCATTGCTCAGGTCTCGAATCACATCGGCGATCGCCGCAGCCTGGTCGCGCGTCTCGTCATACGGAAAGCTCGCTTCGAACGCCGCGTAATCGTCGTCGACCGCGGGCAGCGCTGTCTTCTTCACCGCGTTGCGCTCGGCGTAGAGCCGCAAGAGCTCGTCCGCCATCTGGCGCACACGCTGTTGAACCTTGGCCTTGGTCTTCGAAAAGGTCTGCCCGCCGAGCCGATCGAGACGCGGCGCAGAGTCGCCTGCCGAGTACTTCTCGATCTGATTGAGCCGGTACACAGGCAGAAACAGCTTGCCGCCGCTGTACTCGACGACGATGAGATCCACACTGACACCGCCGACGTCTTTACGCTCGAGTCCCAGATAGCGTCCAATGCCATGGTCGACGTGGACCACGTAGTCGCCGGGCGCGAGCGCACGCAGGTCCTCGAGTAGCGCGCGCGTCTGGCGTTGGCGTGACGGCGGTCGGTGTGCCCGTTGACCAAAGATCTCCTCCTCCGTCACCAGCACGAAGCCGTCGGCGGGCGCGATCGCTCCCCGCGACAACGGAGCAACGCAGATCCCGATCACAGCGCGCCTGTCGACCGCATCGACGGCGGGCGTTCCGTCGAGCGCAACCACGGTGATCCCCCGGTGTCCGAGCAGCGCGCCGACGCGGTCTGCCTGCGTGCGCGTGCGCGCGGCCAGCGTGATTGCCAGGCCGGCTTCCTGCCAAATTCGGATGCGCTTCAGCAGCGGCTCGAGCGACGCGGCCTTGCCCCGACCCGCCCGGGCCTGCTTTCCAGCCCGCGACAGGTCCGCGTGATCACGAATGGCGAGCGCGTCCGCGTCAGCGGGAGCGGCCTCGAGCCGTTCGATCGAGTTTGGGTCGACCGGCGCACTTACCGTGCTGCGGTGTACACACACGACCGCGCGCGCATCGAGTCCGCGATTCAACTCGTTCTCGTCGACGTACAGCTGTTCGAACGGAAAGTGGGGGGAGCCCTTGCGCGCGATCTCGCCGGCGC
This sequence comes from Sorangium sp., assembly GCA_019695485.1. Classification (GTDB taxonomy): domain Bacteria; phylum Myxococcota_A; class Polyangia; order Polyangiales; family Polyangiaceae; genus PMG-095. The sequence goes on along the minus strand of JAEUAF010000335.1, from coordinate 39,701 downwards.
GGCCGCGCTCGATTTCATCACGCACGACGCGCACTACGGCGGCCGGATCTTCGACCACCAGCGGCACGTCCGGACCGAAATAGTCGAGCAGGGAGGTGAGCGGGTGAAACGCTGGCAAAAAGCCCTCAAGCCCGAAGTAGGCGTGCCCAGTCGCGATGTCGTCGATGAACGCGCGCGCTTTGCTGGACGGATAGTCGACCTCGTCGCACAGCGCGCGCAGCCGGAGTCGGGCTTGCGTTTCTGCTTGGGCGTCGATCGAGACTTCACGCGCGGGCGCGATCCAGAGCGAGCGAATCTCCTCGAGCGTTCGCTGGTCGTCTGGATCGAACTTTCGCAGCGTCACCACGAGGTCGCCGTAGAGCTCGATACGCACTGGAAGCTCCGCCCCACTCGGCCACACGTCGACAAGACCACCGCGTACAGCGAACGTTCCCGGGTCCTCCACGACGGGCGCGCGCAAGTAGCCCGCATTGATCAGAATTCGTGCGCTCTCTCCGACGTCGAACCCGCCCTCTGCCTCGACGAACAGCCCGGTTTCCCGCAGCACTTGCGGCCGCACGACACGACGTACCAGGGCTGCCGCGGTGACAACGGCGAATCGAAAGGGAAGGCCCCGCGCCATGTGAAACAGGCCCGCGGCGCGGTTCATCGCCGCGCGTCGGTCCGGATGGGCATCGGAGTAGGCGGTGGTTTCGGAAACGGCCAAACCGAGCGGCGGCGAGTCGGCACTCGATGCGCGCGCGAGCTCGTGCAAAATCGGTAACCCGCGACCGAAAGCGGCCAGGTCGGAGCTCGCGCGCCGCGCTGCGTCGGCGTCCGCAGCGACGTACAGCACCCGCTCGGCCCCTGCGAGCGCTAGCGCGTGCGCCACCAAGGTCGGTGCGGCGCCCTGGGCATCGGTCACATGCCGCAGCGTTCGGTTGGCAAGCACCTCGCTCGCGAGCGTAGTGAGCCCGAGCAACCGGCGATCGGCCGGGAGCATGAGGTTTACAGCGGGATCATCCAGAATCGCGGGCTCGGACATCAGCGAGGGCTCGGGTCTACTCCGCCGAACCGCCGCGCGCGAGCGCTGAAAGCGCGTAGTTGCGCGCGCGCAAGCTCCAGGGACCATCGCCGTGCGTCGCGCCATGCGCCGCGAAGGCGTCGAGGGCCGCCTGCGGACGCCCCATCCGCAGCAGCACGACACCGCGCGCGAGCTCCCCAGGATATTCGTCATCGATACGACTCAACGCGCCCACGTACGACAAGCGCTTTTCGTCGCGCAGCGCGGCTGAGTCGCCCTCTGGGTGCTCGATCAGGACCCGATAGTAGAGCCGAAACTCGTCGAGCGCGGGGCGCAACACGCGACTCTCCAGTGCGCCGGTGAGCTCGGCCCAGCGTAGCCGGTAGAGCACCGCGAGTTCGCTCCTCGTAATGGTCCAGCGACGCCCCGCGTCCAACCAGCCCGCCGCGCGGGCGTGCTCGACGAAATCGCCGGCGAGCTCCTCTAGCTCGCGATCAGCGTGCCCGCGCTGCTCGTAGCGGGAAACCGCCTCCAAGAAGAGGGCTGTTTGCAGCGCGCGCAGCTCGCAAATGGGCTCCGGGCCGAGTGTTCGCTCGACGCTGCGGCGCAGTCGGAGAGCTTCCTCCCGAGCGGCGGCCGCAGCCCCTGCGTGGTGATGGCCCGACGCAGACCCATAGCGCCTCACTTGCTCGCCGAGGGCACGCACCTCGAAGACCAGTCCTTCGCGCTCTGCCCGCGCCACACGCTCGAGGTCTAGCCGATCGATGCGCGTTAGCACCCGTCGGTCCACGACTGGCAGTGGAATTCGATCCGGGTCGACGGGTCGCGGCAGGCCCAGCCAGACCGAGAGCCCGGCAATCGTCACGGCCAGTAGGCCAAGCTGCCACCCGTCCAGATGGCGGGCCAGGCTGATGCGCTCGTTAGCTCCCATATCGCACCCGACCATCCACGCTGAGCCCGCACGCGGAAAGCGCTGTCCGTTGCGCCAAGCACGAAGGACATTGCCTCGCCTGGGGGCGCAGCGTACGAAGAAGATCGTGGTCGAAAAGCGTGTTCATCCTCGAACGACGGTCGACGTGCCCGCAACCTGTCGGCGCCGCGATGGCTCGACCTTCGCCGGACACGCGAAGGACATTGGTATGGGCGGTATGTACTTGGACACGAACGAACCGGTCGCGTTTGGCGACGAGCTTACCATCGAGGTTCAGCTGCCACGCACCAAAGGTGTGCTGACGCTTCCTGCAGTCGTGCGCTGGACCGACAAGACCGGCTTCGGGGTGCAATTCGGGCTCCTCGGGGCCCGCGAAACCCACGCCATCAGCCAACTGGTTCGGAGCTGATTCGAGATCATGGGTGCTGTGCCTCGCACGCCAGAAGAGTTCTTCGGATCCTGGCTACCTTCGAGCTTCGCGACGCTGCAAAAGCAGCTGGGGTCTGTGAGCTCTCCGGGAGCGATCGTGTTCGCGGTCGGCGCCCGTCCGCCTCTTTCCGTGCGCCTGCTCGGCGGCGAGCTCAAGGTGACCGAAGGGCTGCCCGACGATACCATCGTGCAAGTTCGTCTCGGGGAAGCCGCATTCGAACCCGTGTTCGTCCGCGGCGCCGAGTGGGTGTCGGGCGATCTCGACAACAGCGAGCACAAGCTCGCTCTCTTGCGCGCGCTGACGCTCGACGCCGAACGCATCGGGCTGATTCGAGGAGTACCAGGTAGCGTGGCATTCATCCTCAGCGACGACCAAGCGAGTCACGAGGTCTGGCTGACGCCGGGCGTGCAAACCCCCAACGCGAGCGCCGAGTGTACGGTGCGCTGTCTGCTCAGCGATTTTTTGGCGATGCAGCGCGGTGAGTCCAACCCGTTCGAGCTGATGATGAACGGCAAGATCCAAATCTCCGGGGACGCGCAGATCCCGATGGCGTTGAGCTCACTCCTCGTCTGAAGGCTCACGCCGCTACGGCGCGCCGGCTACGCTCGGCAGCGCCGCCCAGCGCAACGCCTCGCCGAGCTGGCTCGAGATTTGTTGGGTCCGAAAGCGCTTCAGCGACATCAGGTAGATGCCGGGCTGCTTGTTGCGCGTGGAAAAAAACGCCAACAAGCGACCGTCGGGGCTGCAGGCGGGCGAGGTGTTGGAGCCTTGATTTTGCGTGAGCCGGGCCATGCCGCGGCCGTCTTCACTCGACATCACCAGGTCTTGGCGATCGTTGCCGACGGCAACCGAATAGATCAGACGCACGCCGTCCTCGGTGTCGCAAAACACGGGTGACGCCGCCGTGAAGCCCGACGGCGAAACCGCCTTGCCATCGACGTAAATGCGCTGACTGCCCTGATGCGCGTCGCCGCCTACCCACGCGAGCTTTCCCGAGGGGCTGAAGGCGGGGTGCGTCGCTAGGTTCGTGGTCGACACTTTTTGCATGCCCGAGCCATCGGGCGCACCGACGTAGATCGCGCTCTCCGCGTCGGCACTGACCGCGAGCGCCATCTTGGTCGCGCTCTTGTCGAACGCCACGCCGTACAGGGACGTCTTGAAGGGCACGGCGATCGCCTTGTGCACTCCGCCGGCCAGCGCATAGAGCGCGTAGGGTGCGTAGTTCCGACTCAGCAAGTAATAGACGGAATGCGCGGGCCCCCACGCTGGGGCGATCGCGTGATCATTTGGCTCGGTGAGCGGCGCGAGGCCGTTGCCGTCCGCATCTACCCTGAAGATGCGCCGGTTCTTGGCCCAGCGCGCGGAAAACGTGAGCTCGCTCGCAAAGCCACCGGGACGACCCGTCAGCGCCCCGAGTAAAGCGTCCGTCACGCGATGCGCCGTGACGCGCGCGTCGTCCTTGGAGACCACGATCTTCTTTTGATAGACCGGCTCCTTACCTACGTTCAGAAAGTAGGCGACGCCTAGCACCTGGATCTTGCCGGGCGCGTTGTCGGCGCGCGCGGCAACCTTGACTATCGCTTCGGCGCCGAGCGCACGCCACGCCTCGATGTCGATGGCGTCGTCGAACCCGTACATGCCGATGGGCGCCTTCGAATCCGGAATCACGTCGAACAGACCCGTGAGTTCGAGGTCGCGTCGAACGACCCCGCGCACGATCACATCCTCCAAGTCCGGAGAGAGCGAGGGCAACACCGCGATGCGCGGCAGCTTCTCCTGGTGGGTGCCAGTCACGACGAGCTCGCCGAGTACGCCCTCGTCGGGTGTTGCTGGCGGGGCGGACCCTCCCCCTTCGGCGCGCGCGACACCGCCCGCCATCAGCACACCAAGCGCTAGGGAGGCGGCTCCGAAGGCTCGGCGGGAGGCGAGGGCGGCGCAGGCGTTGGAGATTGTGGGGCGGGTGCCGCCGGCGAGGGCGCCGCCGAAGGAGCAGGCGTCGAGGGTAGGGCGGGCTTTTCGTCGCATGGGGCTTTCTTTCCAGAGAACCGGACGGGGAAATTCTGATTCAGGATGTCCGGGTAAAGAGGGGGTGGCGGCGGCAACTCCTCACCTACGATGCGGTCCATCGTGGATCGCACGCGCTCGTCGAAGATGGGGTTTCCGCTACTGCCGCCCAGGGCGTAGCCAGTGACGCGGCGGTCGGGGCCAACCTGTACGCTGACACTCGCGCCGAGCTTCTTGACCTCGGCGCAGGGAATGCCCGAATCCGGCGGGCGGAAGCGCACGTCGAACCACGCCAAGAGCTTGCTCTGGTACTGGCTCACGGCGCGCGCCTTGAGCGGATCGGTCTCCGTCCCTTGTTTTACGCCGTCTGCGGCGCCTTCTCCCTCGACGGTCGGGGCGGCGTTAGGGCCGGCGTCGAGCAGCACTTGATCGACGTGCTTCGCGATCTCCGCATCCGGCGGCGGCGCGGCAGCATCGGCTTTTGCGAGCGGGCTCTCGGGGAGGGCGTCGGGCGTTTTGGCGGCCTTCGGGGACGGCGCGCTGGCCGCCTCGAAGCGCTGCACCGGGGGATTCTTCCTCCACATGTCGGGCAGCTTGGGACGGAGCTTCTTCCCGCCGAGCTTCAAGAGCGGCAGATCATCGAGCACCGGGCGCACCGCCATAGGCACGAGCTTGTCTTCCGGCTGCTCCTTCCTCGGCACTTGGGTGCGATTTTGGCCCGCGAAGATCAAGAGCGCGAAGAACGCGCTCAGCACCGCCGCGGTCGCCGCAGTCGCGAGCGCCACTTCGTTGGGCTCGAAGACTCGCTCTCGGACCGACGCGGCGCGACTCACACTCATCGTCGCGCCTATTTTCTCGGGGCCGGAGGCTCTTCCTCGACCTCGGGCTCCACTAACAGATTCAACGACTCGACGCCGCTGTTGCGGGCTGCGGCTACCACCTCGGCAACGATTCCGTAGTGGGCGTTCTTGTCCGCGCGAATGTAGAGCTCGCGCTCCTTTTGCACGCGCGCATTCTCTTTGAGTGCAGCGTCCACGCGACCAGTGACGTCCTCCTCACCGAACAGCACGCGCTCATCTTTGGTGATCGTCACGAGCAGCCGCGCGTCCTTGACCGGCGTTTGAGCCGCCTTCACCTCGGGCAACTCGATGCGAAGCCCAGTGGTCAGGAGCGGCGCCGTCACCATGAAGACAACCAGCAGCACCAGCATTACGTCGACCAGCGGCGTGACGTTGATGTCGCGAAACCCGCCGCGCCGTCGACCACCGAGCTTCATCGCCATCGGGGACTCACCTCCGATAGGGGTTCGCGCCGCGATCGGCTTCTGCCAGCGTCTCGACCCACACGTCGGAGCTCGCGGTCAATTCATCCACGAGATCTCCAATGCGCTTGTCGACGTAGTTGTAGCCGATGGTGGCCGGGATGGCCGCAACCAGTCCGAACGCCGTCGCGATCAGCGCTTCGCCAATCGCGGGAGCCACCACGGGGAGGGAGGCGCTCTTTTCGACGCCGATGCGCAAGAACGCGTCCATGATGCCCCACACCGTGCCGAACAGCCCCACGAAGGGTGCGGCCGAGGCGATGCTCGAAAGCGTGGGCATCAATGCCATCGCTCGCTGCTGCTCGGTAGTAACAGCGCGCCGCGCAATCGCGCCCAAGAGCTCCGAACTAGCAGCGCTCGCCTCTTGGCGCCGCGCAACCGCGAGCACCACGCGAGCTCCGGGCGAACCCTTGTGGCGTTCCGCGAGCGCCACCAAATCGGCGCCGCGCGGCACGTTCTCGGTGGCACGCTCGAACGCGCGCAACGCGCCGCGCAGCCGCGAAAGCTGCGCAAACTTCAGGAACCAGATCAGCCAGACCAAGGCCGCCGCGACCACCAAGATCACGAGCACGACCAGCACGACGCCGGACGCGCCCAGCATCAAGCCGATCGGATCCAGCGCTTTCTGGGCGACGACCGCGTGGGCAGGATCAGCCTGCATGGCGCTCAGGAGCCCGCGAGGATGTCGACGCGGCGGTCCTTGGCCCAGCCAGCGTCATCGGTGCCAGTCGCATCGTCTTCACCCCGCGAAGTGGTGTCCATCTTGGCGGAGTCGAGCCCGACCGAGGCGATGGCGCCTTTGACATTGTCAGCACGGCGCTGTCCGAGCACGCGGTTGTACTCCTCATCACCACGCGGATCGGCGTGACCGACGAGCCGCATATGACGCCCTTTCATCGGCCCCGTGCTGAAGCAATCAGCCAGCTTCTTCAGAACGACCTTGTCCTGTGGGCGAACGTTCGCGGAGTCGAACGCGAAGAATGCTTCCGTGTCCGTGATGCCGCAGGCCTTGCGAATCTCGTCGGAAATATTGAGGTTCGACTGCGTCGGGTTGTCGTCAGGTTTCGGATTTGCCGGCTGCGCCACAGGAGCGGCTGGCGGGGGCTGGCTGGCCACGGGCGGCGGCGCCGACTTGGCGGGGGGAGGCGGATCGGAGCCGCACGCAGCCAAGGCAGCGCTCGCGGCGAACCAAATGATTGCAGGAATTCTCACGACTTCATCCTTTCTAAGGGGGTCAGCGGGCACCCGAGGGGGGCGCTCTTCGCGAATCAGCAACTCGCCGTGGCGGTCGGCTGCGGAGCCAGCCGTGATCGGGCAGGGCTCTATAACACACGAAGACCCAATGGAACTTCCGGTCTAGGAAACGTGAACCGCTACCAAAAGATTCCCTTCAACGCGCGGCCAGGACGTAGGCCAAAAGGCCGATCGTCGCCACCATGAAGAAGGTGAGCAGGCCGTAGCTGAGATAGCGCCTCGGTGGGCGGCGCTCTGTGGCGCGATTGATCTCGAGTTGGCTCATCGCCAAAAACGCTACGCTCTTCAGCTTCTTTTCGGCGCGCTCCGCTCGGTCCCGGTCTCCGGTCATGCCGCGATAGCGCACGGCTGCCTCGACCAGGCGGTCCGTAGCGCGACAGTATTCGAGAAAGGCGAGGTGCGGCGCCTCCTCCTCCCAGGCGTCGAGCACGCGTTTCCACAGCGCGTCGAGCGACGGATCAGGCTGCAAGGCCATGATTTAGCCAAGCCGAAGCGAGTCAGCCAAGTCGCAGTTCTTTCATCAAGCGACTCGTGATCGCGAAGTACTCGCGGCGCGGGAAGGGCTCGTTGAGGATATGAAAGTCCTTGTTGCTGAGCCCGACGCAACCAAAGCAATAAGTCGACCCCGAAAGCCCCACGCAGCGAACAAGGTAGGAGCTCGACGCGCAGTTCTCGCATTCGACACAGTGCTGGCAGCCGATGACGCCCCGGCTGTTGCGACAATGCGCGGAGTCCGTGCAGCCTTGGCAGCGAACACAGAAGTGGCAGCGCAAGAGCCGCTCGGAGTCTTTGCAGAAGGTGCTGTTAGTGCAGCCCTGACAGCGCTCGCACTCCACGCAGGCGGTGTTGCCGCGCTCTTTGGCGAAATCGGAAACCAGCTCTCGGTAACGAGATTCGAAAGTCCGGGCGTCGATGGCGTCGCTCACGACCCCACTATTTCACTCGACCGGGCGAAGGGGCAAGCGGCACTTACCCCACGCGCCCGCAGACAGGCTATAGACAGCCCGCGAATGCCCAGGTTCCTTGGCTTTGCCGCTCTGATCGCGCTCGCGGAGCTCTCGCCAGCATGCCACCCCGTGGCGCCCGCGACGCCACCCACAGTGCAGCGCAGCGAGCCCCCGACACGCTCGGAACCGCCAGTCGATCCGGCGGTCGTCGCGCTGCGCGACAGCGGCTGGGGGAAGCTAGAACTCGCGCGTATCGCGCTCGAGTTGAGCGTGCCCGAAGCGCAAAGCTGGAGGGAGGTTGCCGGCAAACACTGGGTCGAGCTCGAACACGCGCCCAGTCACTCGCGGCTCGAGCTCACCGTCAAGCGCGCCGCCCGCCTTGTGCGGCCCGAGGAGTGTGAGGCAGAAGCTCGACTCGAGCACCCGGACCTGCCGCGCGTGGAGGCGGAGAGCGCCATCGAGCGGCGTTCGCTGACGTTGCCCGGCGACCTGCGAGGCGAGCTCAGCGTGAGCCTGGAAGACGTGGGCGACACGCTTGTCGGCCATGCCACGCTATTTGGCGCCAGCGTAGGGCGCTGCGTTGCAATGCACTTCGTGACGCGCGTGCGTGGAGCGGGGCGCGATCACGAGGTGGCGCGTCGACTTCGCTTGGTCGTGGACGGCGTGTTGCCCACGCTCAGTGTACGAACCGCGGATGCCCGGATCCAACCGCAGCCGCTAGAACGCTAGAACCGAAACGCGGCTCAGTGCAGCGTGTGCCACTGGCCCTCGTGTTGCACCTTGGGCACTTCCGCTTCGGGCGGTGGCATCTGCATGCCTCCCGGCTGCCCACGAGCCAGCACAATGTGAACGCGTGGCTCCTCGCTGCGCTTGGCGCGCTCACGCAGGGCGTCCTCGCGCGCCTCTTCCAAGGCCCAGCGCGACAGCGTGACTCGCGTTCGTTTGCGTCGCTTGCGCCAGCCCACGATGAACAAACCCAGCACGCCGACCCACACGAAAGATCCGCTGAAAAGCACGGGCCAGAACGTGTAGCGCTTGGCTACGTCCTCACGCCATTCGAGCTCGAGTTCGGCCACGCCGATGCTGTAGGCATGCGTGAGCGCCGCGTCGAAATCCTCGCCCGCGCGCACGCGCTCGACGAGCCCTTGGAAGCGGAAGTGCTCGCGCTGGCGGACCAGATAGCGCACGACGTCCACGGCTTCAGCGTAAGCCACCTCCGCTTGGTTTTCGTTTACTGGAAAGCCGGCATCGAGCTTGGCGAGCGGGATTAGCGTGTCGGCCACCGTCGCCGTCCACAATGTTCGCACTCGAACGAATGAGGTCTCCCCCGAAGCGAAGACCGCGAAGCCCTCGTTGAACCAGCGCGGGATGTGGCGCCCCGAAAGTGCATCAAACAAGGCGACATGCGCCAGTTCGTGACGAAAGATCTGCACGAGATCGTGATCCGAAGTCGGGTGAACCGGCGCAAGAGATAGTAAAACCAGCCCGATCTCGGGATAGGCGACGCCGGCCGCATAGTCCGGGTAGGGCGCGCCCGACGGCGCAAAGGTCGCCATCTCGCCGGGTGTCCGCGCGACGTCGACCCGGACATGGTCGAGCACAGAGACGCCGAGACGCTCCGCGAGCTCATGTCGAACAGCGCCCGACTCGGCGATCAACGCCTGAACACGCTCACGATCGGCCGGGTGATAGTGGAAACGAATCCAGCCGCCGTCGAAGGTATTGAAACCTGGCGGGATGGGTGTGGCGACAAGCCTGCCGGCACCGAGCCGCGGCGCGTCCGCGGGGGACTGCCGCGCGAGCGTCGCGTCTGGGGCAGCGATGTCTTCCGTTGTACCGGTGCGCTCGGCTGGCTCTGCTGCCGCGGGTCCCACCCAAGCGGCGCCGGTCAGAAGGCAGAGCGCAAAAATTACTCGCCGAAGCACTGCGAGGACTATGTCCCTCGAGCCGGGCGAGCGCTGCATCGGGATAAATATGGACCGGTTCGCCACATTTTGCTGCCGCCCAATGAGGCGGCTTGCGCGAGGGCGCCGGGGCCCCTAAGCGAGCGCGAACCGGCCCCCTGGCCGGCGCGATTTGATGGCCTTCGTGGGGATTCGCAGCCCCCAATCCCTCTCCGAACTTGGCGGCGCCCTTAGGGACGAACCCACGCCACAGCAGCTGCGACTGTGGGACAAGCCCGCCCTGCGGGTTCGATCGCGTCACCGAACACGGACGCGAAGGCCACGCTGACCAGCACGCCCCACAAGATGGGCCCAGCTTTGGCGAGCAGTCCACGAAGCGCGGCTGACCAGGGAACGAGTGACAGCGCGCACGTCACGCCAACACCAAGCGTGACATCCACGAGCCCAGCTTGCGTCCTGGAGTCGATCGCCAACTCGAGCAACAACGTTAGCGGTCCGAGTAGCGCGACGATTCCGATCCAGCGCGCAGCGACGCCCCCCCGTGTTCGCGCCCAGCCGAGCGCGCGTGCAGCGACGATTGTCGATCCAAGCACGAGGCCGAGCGCCATCAACGCGAACGTCACCGCGCCGAGCGGTCGATGATGAGTCGCCACCTTGAGCAACCCCGCCAACTTCGCCAGCGGCAACGCCCCGAGGCCGAGCCCGCACAACACGGCGCTTTGTCCCGCGCCGAGCGGCAGCAACCGGCGAAATCCCATCAGCGCCGGACCGAGCCACAACGCGGCACCGCCGGCTAGGACGCTGAAGGCGGCCACGTGTTCAGGCACACGCAGACACCAAAGCCCTGCCGCAAGAACGGCTCCAAGAGCCGCGACACCGAGGCTCGCACGCCTATTCACAGCGGCCTCAGCTCGAGCCGCACGCGGCCCGCGAGGCTCGTCGGGAGAAAGTCGTTTTGAAGGTACCAGCGGATCGCGCGCGCCAGGCTCTCGTGCGCGGAGCGATGGGTGTAGCCAAGCTCACTCTCCGCCTTTTGACTCGAGACCCACACCCGGGCAAACGCGTAGTCGCGCGCGAGCCTGTGCGTCAGGATCGGATCCCGCGACGTCCAAGCCGCGGCAAACTCCAAGGCGCGCCCCGCGAGCTTCACCATGAACGGGCTGGGTGTCCCGCCAGGTTCTGCCATGCCTGTCAACTCGTGCAGGATCTCGAACAGACGCCGGAACGTGATGTTGTCTCCGCCAAGCGAGTAGCGTTCGCCAAGCTTGCCGCGCTCCATCGCCAGCAGGTGCCCCTCTGCGACGTCATCCACGTCGACGACTGAGATGCCGCCATTGGTTGCCGGGATGCGACGCTGCGGAGAGAGTTTCAGGTAGTCGAGCAGCGTGCGCCCATTGGGGGTGGGTTTGCGGTCCCCGGGGCCGAAGACGGCCGTGGGAAGCACGCTGACGATCGGCAAGCCCCGCTCGAGCTCTTCTTCGACGACGCTCTGCGCAGCGATCTTCGCTCGCACATAGACCTCAGGATCCGTGAGCTGACACTCGTGGGATTCCCGCATCGGCTCGGCGTCGCTCGCGACACCGAGAATGGCAGCGCTGCTGGTCACGACGATCCGCTCGATATGCTGCGCCCGCGCGGCAGCGAGCACCGAGCGCGTGCCGAGCACCGCTGGCGCCAGGATCTGCTCGGGGCGCCGGCTCCAGTACCTGTAAACGGAGGCGACATGGAACAGCCGATCGCAGCCCATCAACGCGCGATACACGGTGGACTCGATGGTGATATCCCCGTAGGCCAACTGAAAGCGCTCACGCGGTAAGCCGTCGAACGCGCCGAGATCACTGCCCGGACGGACCAAGGCTTTGACCGGAACCTGACGCTCCACGAGCTTTCGCACGATGGCTGATCCAATGAAGCCGGTGGCACCGGTAACCAGTGTCCAGCGTTGAGCCATATGCCTTCCTACCAAAGCCGAGCCTTTGAACCAAGTTGCGGCCCGCAACGCTCCCGGCAAGCTAGCGGCAAGCCTTGACCTTCGCGCTGTCCGCAATGGCGCGCTGCGCGGCGGGCGCCGACGACGAAGCGAGCAGCGCCTTGAGTCGGGCGGGCAAATCCGGCGGTGCCAGCGCCGAGAGCGCGCGCAGCGCCGACTCGGCGACGGCGCGCTCCTCCACGGTTGCCAGAGGATCGGTGAGCTTGTTCGCAGACTTGGTGAGCGCGTCGAGGCTCGCTTGGTCGCAAAGCGCGGCCAGCGCTGCGGCGGCGCTGCGCCGCACCTCGAAGTGCTCTTCCGCATCGACGAAATGCCTGCGCAGGCCATCCACAGCGCGGGCGACGTGCCGTGCGCCGAGCGCCGCCGCGGCCGCCGCGCGAACTCCCCATGCTTCATCTGCCAACGCGGCGAGCAGTGCGGCGTCGCCTTTTGGTTCGGGAGGCAACGCGGCCAGGGCCTCGGCCGCGGCTCGGCGCACGAGAGGCCAAGCATCGTCAGCAAGCAACGTCGAGAGCTTCGGGGCGGCGCCGGAAGCACGCACATCGAGCAGCCCGTGCGCCGAAGCCTCACGCACGCGCGGGCTCTCGTCGGAAAGACCGGCCAGGAACGCAGCTGACGCCTGCGCGTCGCGTGGAATCACCTCGAGCGCACGCACGCGGAGTCGCGCGTCCGATCGATCCACCAAAGAGCGCTCGACTGCAGCCCGGGCGCGCGCGTCGCCAGGTGCGAGCTTCGCCGCGGGCTCCAACATCAAATAGCGAGTTCGAAAGCTAGCGTCCGCTTCCAGTCGCCCGAGGGCCGCCGTCGCGAACGGCTGAAATGAAGGCACGCGCGGCCCGAGCGCGCGCAACAGATCGAGCGTCACCACGTTGGGAAGGCCAGCGTCGCCCAACAACCGAACCACGCTCGCCCGCGCCTCTGCAAGGGCAGCCGCGCGGGCCAGTACCACTCGCAGGCCACGACGCTCACGCGTCGGCGCCTTCGCGATCCGCACTGCGAGCGCCTCCACCGCTCGGTCCGGCGCCACCAGCGCGAGTTCGTCGACCAAAGAAAGCGCGGGGCCCGGCTTCGCCTTCAGGAATCGCTCGACCAACAGATCGGCGCTTGCTCGACCGCAACGCAACAGTCGATCCTTGGCGTGAACGCGCTCGGCTTCGATGCCAGATCCGATCGCGGCGACGTACACCGGAATGCTCTGCTCACAGGCGGCGGCGTCGACGGCGTCGAGGGCGACGCGCCGCCCGCCCTCGTCGAGCGTGTCGAATCCCGCAATAATGGCCGCAAATCCGGGCACGCCGAGCGCGCGCAGCAGCGCTCCAGCGGCCCGCGCCCGCTCCCCGCCGCCGGCAAGCGCTGCCACCAACCCGGCGGGGTCGACGGCGCCCAGATCGCTGACCGCGGCGAGTTCGACCACACCCACTTCCGCATTCGGGCGCTCCTCGAACGCCGCCTCGAGCACCAGCCCGACGCAATCGGTTTGCACGGGCTTCGGCAGGATCACGCGAAAGCGCTGTCCGGGTGCGGTCGCCGCTTCATCGGGCAGCGTTACGTGAAAAATCTGCGACTTGGTAACCAACCACAGCTCGCGCGGCACCGCTGATTTCGGGACGCTCGGCGCTGCCGAGCGCACGACCAGATCGAACGCCTTGAGCGGCAACTCCGGCGGCGCGCGCATAATCACGAATTCGCCGCGACCGCTGCCGCCGCGATTTTCGACCCACGCCGTGTCGAGCCTGCCATCGGTCACGCCGCTCACGGCCCCAAGCGCGCTACTCGCGCCAAGCGCAGAGAGCACGCCGACACTTGCGGCCTGCGCGTCATCGGGGGTGCGCACGGCGCCAAGCTCCGCGGCCTGCTCACGCTCGGCCGGCAACAGGCGTTGCACTTTGGCGGCATGCAGCGTGAGGTCCTGCGGGCTCAGCATCTGGGGAGAAAGCACAGCGGGCCGCCCACAAAGTTCCAGATCCTCGCGCTGTAACCCAACGACGATGCGCCGCGCGCCGCCTTCGTCTGGCTCCGAAATCGCCACGCTCTTACCGAGCCGCACGCCGTCGGGGCCCTCGATCAAGCCCGTTTGCTCCGCGAACAATATCGAGGGCGTGCCCCCAACCAACGGCGCCACGACGATGGCCTGAAAGGGGCGCCCATCAGCACCACCCGGCACGGTCACCACGATCGCGCGGCGCCCGTTGCCGATCCCAACCAGCTCCAGACGCGCCCGCGGCACGTTGGGTGCGAGCGCTCTCGGCACCCCGAGTTCGACACCGTCGCTGAGATCACACGACGCGGCCGAGCAGAGCTTGGCGCGCAAAGTACCCTGTGGGTCCGACCCCACCGCGAGCCCCGGCTGGCCCGCAGAAGGCGCGGCAAATGCCGGAGCTGCAAGCGCGCGGCCCGGCGCCAACAGCGCCCACAGGGCGAACGCGCCAAAGGTCATCCGAATCCGACCACGCTCCCGCTGCAGACGCCGCATGTGACGGCGCATCCTGTCAGTGCCGGCCGCCGTGCGCCAGCCTCGATCGAACGGCTACGACCAGGCGACGCCGTTCACGCTCCGATGACCGCTGGGTCCACCTTCAGCAACGTGAGCACCTCGCGCAAACGGGAGCGCGGCACCGAGACGCGTGTCGGCATGCCGCCCCCCAACCCGAACAGCGACACGAAATTCAGCCCAGAATCGAAGCGAGCTGCCACGCTGACGTTGTCGCGATCGAGCACCACGCTGACAGGCTCCCTCTCCTGTCCGAGCAGCAAAAGCAGCGTTTTGTCTACGCGCCCAAAGCCCTCGCTGACGTCCACGAGAGCCACACCAGGCGGGAGGCGACGGTACTGTTCGGCAGCCCGGCGCGTCTCACGCTCGATCGGCAGTAGCTCCGCGGCCGCAAGATCGATGGGCTCCCAATTCGCGGCGTCGCGCAGCCCCTCGCTCAAGTGCCGCACCACCATGCCCATGAGCCCCAAGTCGTTGGGGCGGGCGCGCAGCGCGCGGTCGATGCGCTCTGCGACCGCGCTCGGCGTGCCGAGGCGGGTGTCGATGGCGCGCGCGTCGTCGTCACAACCCTCGTATGGCTCCAGGCCGGCCCGCATCCACTTCGCGGCGCTCGCTAGGCCGTCGAAATCGGTGTGGCAAACGATGGTGTCGATGCGCCCAACGCGCTCTACCAGCGCGGAGTCGATCATTTCCGGGCACGCGCCGTGCTCCGCTTTCGTCGATAGTACAAACCGCGCGTCCGAACGGAAATTGGCGTGCTCCTCATGATCGTGGTGGTCGACCCAGACGCCGAGGCGCGCGCCGAGCCCGTCGATGAAGGGCCGCGTGACTTTGTCAAAGCCGCCTCCGCTCCCCCCGGCGAACGCGATGTCGAGCACGGCGACGCGCCCAGCGAGCTGGCTCGCCTTCGGAAGTTTTCTCGGGGTGCCAAAGGCAAGATGCATAGATTCGCCGGAATGCTCGTTCAATTTGGTTGGACGGGATGGCTCAGCAAGCCGATACTTCCCGGCGGAGCTTCGCATGATCGAACGCGCAGCCGCCGTCGCGCTCTTACTAGCTGCTACGACGGCATCAAAGAACGGCCACCCGGCCCAAGCTGCAACGGGTCCGCGCGGAACTGCCGGGCCGCCATCCGCGGTGACTACGTGCACCTTACGCGGTGTCACTGAGCCGCGCATCAATGCAGACATCGAGGATGCGCAAGGCCACGTCATCGCACGTTTTAGCGGAGCACCGACTCCGCTCGTGGCGAGCGACTTCCCGAGTGACGCACATGGCCGCGTGCGCGTCGAGAGCGGCACGGGTGCCGGAGGCTTTCGAATTCGCGGCTACTTGCCCGTCGTCGACCTGCCGCTCTTCACGGCGGTCGACGTACCCGTGGTCGCGGATCACATCTGGATCGCGAGCGGGCGCAGCGTTTCGTACTCGGCGAGCGGCCCCGGTCGACTGCGCGTCGAAAAGCGCACGGAGCTTCCGCTGGCGCAGAGCTTCAGCACCTGGGCCCCTTGCAATGCGCTCGCGCTCGCCGCGTCGCCGCCACCGGGCTGGGTTCCACCGGGCGGGGCACGCGGCTACGTGCTGAAGAAGCCGAGCCTCGACGTGTTCGACCAGGCTTCTGGCACGCTGCTGCTGATGCTCACTCGAGCCAAGGACGGCGACGGCGTGCTTTTCTTCAGCAGTGACCACCACGGCGAGTGGGTAAACCTGGTCTACCATGGAGAAGTGCTGATCGATGCGTGGGCCCGAGCGCGCGATCTCGTCGCCTTGCCGCCTGGTGAGTCGATGGACCAGCTTGCGCCGCGCACCACGCAGCGCGGAGTGGCGCGCATGGCGATCCAAGGCGAGCCCCGCATCGTCAAACCTATCCGCGAAGTGCCAATCCGCGCTTCCGCGAAGGAGACGGACCCCTTGATCGGCGTCGTCGAACCGGGCGCGGAAACCTACGTCCTCGACGTCGTCGCCGGCTGGGCCAGCGTGATGCCCAAGGCGCTCAATGTCGTGCCGGGGCCGGACCGGCAATTCTGGGTCAAAACCGCAGACCTTGGGATTTAGCGGGAGTCCCGCCCAATCCTCGACCGCCCAGCATGCCGTGTTAGCGTTCGCCGCGTGACGAATCGCGACGCCTTTCAAACTGCGCTGGCACACCCGCTCGACCACACCGAATTTGCCTGGGGCAAGCGCTACGAGGGCAAGGTTCGCGACAACTACACGACGGCAGATGGGCGGCGCATTCTGATCGTCACCGATCGCATCAGCGCCTTCGACCGGGTCTTGGGAACGCTGCCGCTCAAGGGCCAATTGCTCAATCACGTCGCGAACTGGTGGTTCTCGGCGACGCGCGACGTCGCGGACAACCACGTGCTCGCCGCACCCGATCCCAACGTGTTGGTGGCGACCGAATGCGAGCCGTTGCCTGTCGAGATGGTCGTCCGCGCCTACCTGACCGGAACGACCTCGACCAGCATCTGGGTGCACTACGCGCGCGGCGAACGCGTGTTCTGTGGGCACGCGATCCCCGAGGGCCTGCGTCAGCACGAGCGCTTGCCTGAGCCGATCCTCACGCCGAGCACCAAAGCCGAAAAAGGCGATCACGACGTGTCCGCCTCGCGCGCTGAGATCCTGCGCATTTCGCGGATGGACCCCGCGGAATTCGATCGCGCCGCAGCCCTTGCCATGGCCCTGTTCCAAAAGGGACAAGCACTGTGCAGAGAGCGCGGGCTGATTCTTGTCGACACCAAATACGAGTTTGGGCGCACGCCAGACGGACGCGTCGTCGTGATCGACGAGATCCACACGCCTGACTCTTCGCGCTTCTGGTACTCCGCGAGCTACGAAGAGCGCTTTGCTCGCGGTGAAGCTCCAGAAAGCTTCGACAAGGAATTCTTGCGACGCTGGTTGGTGGAGCGTGGCTTCCACGGAGACGGACCGATTCCGGAGATCCCGGACGAGATTCGAATCGAATCTGCCCGCCGCTACCTGGAGACCATCGAACGCATTACCGGGAAGCCCTTCGAACCGAACCTGGAAGAGCCGCTCGCCCGCATCGCTCGCAATGTCGCAAGCTACTTGAGCCGCTAACCCACCCAGACCAAAGCACACGCCGCCGTTGGCATTAACCCCCGCACTTGCGGGTGTCGGAGGCCGGGTGGCGGGCTATGCTCCCGGCATGGGTTCTTCCGTGTTCATCGTGAGCGCCGTCCGCACGCCGATCGGCGCCTACTTGGGTTCACTCGCAACTCTCTCCGCGCCAAAGCTCGGCGCAGAAGCCGTTCGGGCGGCCGTCGCCCGCGCCGGGATTTCACCAGAAGCCGTGGAGCAGGTGTTCCTCGGCAACGTGCTGTCTGCCGGCATCGGACAGGCGCCTGCGCGGCAGGCCGCGATTTACGCGGGACTTCCCGTTCACGTCCCCGCGACGACCGTGAGCAAGGTCTGCGGCTCGGGGCTCGAGGCCGTCGTGCTGGGCGCACGCACGATTCTCACGGGTGACGCAGCGCTGGTCGTTGCCGGTGGCATGGAGTCGATGTCGAACGTGCCGTATTACCTACGCGAGGCGCGCACCGGCTATCGCATGGGTGACGGCAAGCTCGTCGACGGCATGATTTGCGATGGCCTTTGGGATCCCTACAACGATTTTCACATGGGTCAGGCTGGAGAGCTCTGCGCGCGTGAACGAAATATCACCCGCGAGGATCAAGACAGCTTCGCCCGTGAAAGCTATCGACGAGCGCGCGACGCGCTGGCAACGAACGCGTTCCAACGCGAATTGACTCCTGTCTCCATCCCACAGCGCAAAGGCCCGCCGGTGGTCGTCGACACGGACGAAGAACCCGGGCGGGGCGATCCCAGCCGCTTCGGCGACCTCAAGCCTGCGTTTGCCAAGGATGGCACCATCACGGCTGCGAACGCCTCTACCATTAGCGATGGCGCCGCTGCGCTCGTCCTGGCGAGCGAGGAGGCGGTCAAAGCCCAAGGCCTGACCCCGCTCGCCCGTATCGTCGGCTACGGCGGTGCCGCGCAGGCCCCCGAGTGGTTCACGACGGCGCCGGCCAAGGCCATCGACGTCACTTTGAAGAAGCTTGGTCTGAGTAAAGAAGCCATCGACCTCTGGGAGATCAACGAGGCATTTTCGTGCGTCACCCTGGCTTGCTCGCGCCTAGCTGGGATCCCCGAAGATCGTGTCAATGTTCGCGGCGGCGCCGTAGCGCTCGGCCACCCAATCGGCGCCAGCGGGGCTCGCATTCTCGTGACCCTGGTCCACGCGCTCCGGGATCGGAAGGCACGACGTGGTCTCGCCACGCTTTGCATCGGTGGCGGCGAAGCGGTGGCCGTCGTAGTCGAGACGGTGTGAGGCGCTTTACAGCGGGTCCCTCCGGCGCCAAAGATCGCCCAGCATGAGCGCAGCCAACGCTTCGCACGAAGGTGCCGCCTTCCAGCGCGCATTCGTCGCGATCGAGTACTTTCTGGGGCGCCGCGGCGAGCAGCTCCTCGAGCCCCTTCCGCGGCCAGTCCAACCGGCCAAGGACCTCGTGCAGCGCCTCGGCCTTGACGATCGCTCGCTTCGCGCGCAGGCCCTAGCCAAAGAACTCGAACGCATCGTCGCCTGCCTCGAGGCCCGGAAAGTCTTCTGATGCCCCTCACGTTCGCGCGAATCCTTCCAGCAAGCGCCAACGACGCCGGCACCTGGTCGGGTACGGAAGCGCGGCCCGAGGGCCCGCGCTTTGCGCGCATCGAGCCGAGAGCCGTGGTGGAAAGCGCGGCCCGCGCGCGCGATCTGGTGGCGCGTGCCGAGCAGCAAGCCGCGGCAATAGTCGAGCGTGCCCGTGCCGAGGCACAGGCGCTCCGCGAACACGCTGTGCAGGCGGCACAAGCCGAAGGGGCGGCGCGGCTCGCCGCCGACCTGCTCGCGCTGCAGGCGCGCGACGAAAGCGCGGACGTCCGCGCGCTCGATCGCAGCGTCGAACTCGCGCGCCTACTCGCCGAGCGCCTGCTCGGCGAAGCCCTGGTGCTCGATCCAACCCGCATCGAAGCCATTGCCCGCCGCGCGCTCGTGGAGGCGAGCGGGGCGCGACGCATTCGCATTCTAGCGCACCCGAGCGACGCGCCCGCGCTCGAGCGCGCCCTCGGCGGCGGGCGGCTACAGCACGTCGTGGAAATCCTGGCCGACGGCGAGCGCGCGCGCGGGAGTCTTCGCTTCGAAAGCGAGATCGGTATTTTGGACGCAGATCTCGCGCCTCAGCTCGATCGATTGGCTGCGCGTCTGCGCCAAGCGCTGCACCATGACGACTGATCCCCCGTCGTCCGAGGACGTTTACGACGACGCTGCCGCGGGGCCGGGCAGCCGCGCGAGGCCGCTGTTGCTCTTCGTCGCCACGGTGATCAGCGTCTTTCATGCTGGCGCGATGTACAAGAATGGCGATCCCAATGGCTCGCTGTTCCAGGGCTTCACGAGCCCGAGCTTTCTCGCGAGCGGGGCGCCCTTCGCTCTGCCTCTGCTCGGCATCTTGCTGACGCACGAATTCGGGCACTACTTCGCGGCACGCTATCACCGCGTCCCAGCTTCGTTGCCCTATTTCATTCCACTGCCTGGGCTCGGGTATTCGGGAACGTTGGGCGCCGTGATTGGTATGAGCGGTCCGATTCGCTCACGAAACGCGCTGCTCGACATCGGTGCTTCAGGACCATTGGCGGGGCTCGCGGTGGCACTACCAGTCCTCGCGTGGGGCCTCGCTCATTCGCCGATTCAGCCAAGTAGCGGCCTCGGTTACACCCAAGAAGGGCAAAGCCTGCTCTACCTCGCCTTGAAGCGGCTGGTGCTGGGGGGGCCGATTCCAGGCGGCTCCGATGTGATGCTGCACCCGACCGCCTTCGCGGGCTGGTTCGGGTTGCTGGTCACGATGATCAACCTGGTGCCGTTCGGGCAACTCGATGGCGGGCACATCGCCTTCGCGTTGTTCGGTGAACGCCAGAATCACTTCGCTCGCTGGTTTCGGCGCGCTTTGCTGCTGTTCTTCGCCGGGAATTTGTGGCGTTTCGTGGTGCCCGTGCTGCGCGGCAAGTCCGAGCTCGCCCTCAGCCTGGCGGTGATGAACTCGAGCTTCTGGCTGATGTGGTTCATCGTGCTCGGCGTGATCAGCCGCGCAGCGGGGGGCCCCGATCATCCGCCGTTCGAAGCGGGCGAGCTTACGCCTCTACGCCGAGCCGTAGCCTGGTTCTCGCTCGCCCTCTTCCTACTCCTATTCATGCCGACGCCCCTCGCGTCGTACTGAGCGGATTCTCTGCCCGACGCTACACTGGCGGCTTGGCTTTGCCGAACTTGTGCTCCAGCGCCACGCAAACCGAGGGCGGTGCGTAACGGCTCACGTCGCCACCGTGGCTCGAAATCTCACGCACGAGTGACGCAGAAATGAAGCCGTAGTTGGTGCGCGTCGGCAGAAACACGGTATCGATCTCGGGACGCAAATCGGCGTTGGCGTGCGCAATTTGGAGCTCGTACTCGAAGTCCGTCCCTGCCCGCAGTCCGCGCACGATGACGCGCGCGCCGACGCGCTTGCCGTAGTCGACCAGCAATCCCTGAAACGAGTCTACCGAGACGTTCGAAAACGGTCGACACACGCCGCGCAGCAGCTCGAGTCGTTCTTCGAGCGTGAAAAGCGGCGAACGCTGCGTGTTATGACCCACCGCTACGAGCACGCGCGGAAAGAGCTTCGACGCCCGCTCGACCAAATCCAAATGTCCGTAAGTCGGGGGGTCGAAGCTCCCCGCGTACAGCGCCAGCTCGACCTCTGCACTCAAGGCTTGGCTCCCTTCGGGGGCGCATTGGGCGTAGCGCTCTTAGGAGCGGCGGGGGCACTAACAGCGGGTTTTGCCGCGCCGGCAGCGGGCTTGCCCGGCGCCTTGGGCGCGGCTTTTCCGCCCTTCGTCGGAGTTGCAGGCTCCTCCTCGGCGGGGGCACCTTCCGCGCCATCGCCCGGAGAATCGGGGACTTCACTGCCCGGCGGGAACAGGGACGGCGCGTTGAGTGCTTCGGCCGGGATATCCTCGAGCCACATCGTCCGCCCGCCGTCGACGAGCGTGACACGGAAGGTCGCGAGTAACCCTGAGCCGATCAGCCCGTCGAGGTCCATTCCGAGCCCCTCTTCGCGCTCCTTCACGAGGTTCTCGCCCTCGAGCCCAGGCACCCGCGGGATCTCGTAGGCGCCAAGCCGCAACATAGGCAACACGCCCTCGCGCAGATCCGAGGCACCAGCCACAACCTGGAGCATGTTGGCCGCGACGCCCGCCTTCTTCCAGCCCGCGGCGTCGAGCGCCACCGGATAGTTTAGCGAGGTGTCGATCAGCAAGGAACACGCAGGCGCCGTTTGCTCCGCACCGAACGCGCCACGCAGCAGCATCCCACCGCCACGCACGTAGCTGAGCTTCAAAGTGGTCGCCACCGGCGGCGGCGGCGGATCGAAACCCCGCACCACGAACTGCCCACCGGAAAAGTCGAAGGTCGGGTGCAGGTGCCGCAGCAAATTGACACCCAGCAGGATCTTGATCGGCGCGTTCACCTGCCGGGAAATCTGCGAAAGATCCTTGGCGAGCACGGGTACGTCCCGCACCTCGACGCGCTCGCCAAAGCGCAGCGAGACCCAGCTCGGCTTGGCCCCGGCGCTGGAATCGATCACCGCTTCGGCGGTGCCCGTCGCGACCAAACCGAGCGCGGGCTCGCCGTTCAGCTCGAGCGGCACTATCAGCGCCGTTGTCCCGGCACGCGGCATCTCCACCGAGGCCAACATCGCTCCGCTGAGCTCAAAAGGCTTTCGACCGCTGCCGACGCGGGCAAGCTTCGCGATCTCGAGGGCCCACGGGTCGCGCACCTCGGGGTCAGAGAGCAGCTTCTCGAGCTCGTCTGCCGCGTGATCCACGTCACCTGCGTACCAATAGGCCCGGCCGCGCAAGCTTCGCGCTTCCGTCGTGTCCGTGCCACGCAGCGTCGCGAACACACGGTCGTACTCGAGGCTCGCCAGCGCCACCTTTGCAGACAGCAGACGCGCCTCCGCACGATCGGGCACGACCTTGAGCGCATTGTCGATGGCTTCCCGCGCATCGTCGATATCGCCGCGATGAAAGCTGGCATCCGCGCGCTCAAACCACTTCTTACCGAGCGGTGGCCAGGCGGCCTCACCCACGCCGGCGCTCGGAGCGCACGCGCTCAGGGCCAAAGAGAGGAGCGCGGCACTGCCGCCAACGAACACACGGGCTTTCTGCCAATACAAAGGGGGCATTTGGGCGAGACCGCGGGGCTAGGGCCCGTGGGCGGTGGGGGATTAGCTTATCGAGGAGCGGGGGTCGAGCGGCGTCGCTGCGCACGGGGAATCGAACGCGCTTCGGGCTGCGCCCTTCCGCACAAAACACCGTGCCATTGGAATCCCTCGCGCCGTACTCGAGGCGCTTCGCCTGCTCCCCCTTTCTGAAGTATGCTGAAAAACCGTGGAGTCCTTGGACTCGGACGCGAACAGTGAGCTCCCTGAGAAGCGGGAAGTGCTGACGCTTCCGGTGTTGCTCCTAAATCGAAATTTCTCGCCGGTCAGCGTTGCGACGGTACGGCGCGCGTTCGTGCTCCTCTACGGTGGGGCGGCCCGAGCTGTCGATGATACTGGCGAAACCTATGATTTCTCTTCGTGGCAGCAAGTGCCGGTCCGCACGCGCGACGACGGCCTACCTGTGATTGGTGGGCATATTCGTGTGCCGCGTGTGCTGCACCTCTTGCGCTACGACCGTGCACCCAAAGTCGCGGTGCGGCTAACGCGACGCAATCTGATGATGCGTGACCAGTTTCAGTGCCAGTACTGCGGTCGGCGCCCCACCACTCGCGAACTCAATGTGGACCACGTCGTACCGCGCTCGCGCGGCGGGGCCGACTCTTGGGAAAACCTCGTCATCTCCTGCCGCACTTGCAATCTGCGCAAAGGCCGACGCACTCCCGTCGAGGCGGGCATGTGCCTTTTGTCCGTGCCGCACCGACCGCGTTGGTCGACGGCGACTCAGATTCGCATGGTGATGCGCGAGCCCTTCGCGGAGTGGCAGCCGTTCCTTCAAACCGCCTAGTGTGGTGAGTCTTCGACTCACCACACTTCAAGACAGGCAAGTCTCGCCCCGCCCGGGAGGGAGCTGCTCCGGCAATCGTGCCTTCAAATTGGCCGAAAGAAGCGAGTCCGAAAATTCGCGCCGGCCAGATCGATGCGAGGGTAAGATGCCCGCATGATGTGTGCTCTGCTCCGTTCATCCGGTGGCATCGCCCTCTGCCTTGCCCTGCTTTCCGCTGCTTTCGGCGAGAATCCCCCACCCCCGGCCGCGGCTCCCCCGAATGCGGCGGCCACGCCCGCGCCGGCCTCCGCAGCCGCACCGCCGACACCGAGTCCCGCAACCGACGAGGCTTGGGAGGGAGAGGCCGAAGCGACAGGCAAGAAGCCGGCAAGCCCCGCCACGGGAGACGCCGCGGCCAAGGACGCGAACGGGCCCGAGCTTCGCTCGAGCGACGTCATCGCGAAGGTCATCAAGGACAATCGTCAGCAATTCCGGGCCTGCTACGATCAAGCGCTCGCTAAGCAGGCGGATCTTCCCGCCGGGACGCTCACGATTCATCTCGTGTTGGACCCGCTCGGTAACGTCAAGCTCGCCGAGGTCAACGAATCGCGTTCGACGCTCAAGACGCCAAACGTTTCTGACTGCGCGCTCGCGGCAGCGAAGAAGCTGAAATTCCCAGCCTCTTCGCGCGGCATGGAGACCACAGTCAACTACCCGTTCGACTTCAAGCGCTGAGCCCGCGAGTTTCGGCCGCCCCACGGGTGCACCCCGTGCGCGCTTCGTTACTTTCGCCGCCTGCACGAACGCCCATGGCCAACGCCGCCCACTCACGAAATAGCCTCGGTCCCGGCCAGCAAACCGACGCCTATGCGGACTTGCTGGCTGGTACGCGGCGTCTGCAACGCGAACAGCGTTCTGAGCGAGAGGTCTGGCTCGCCGGGTTGCCCATCGAGAACAAGGACGACCTGCTGTTCGAATTCGAGGTGCTGCTCAAGGCCACAGCGTGCTTCTCGAATCCTCGCAATCACCCCGGTCCGCCTCGGCGTACGCCCGTCGTAGCGCAGGACTTCCGCGCGCCGCTACTAGTCTATCGCGAAGGGCTCACGAGGGCCGTCTCGCTGGCTCGCGCGCTGCTCGGCGCTCGCGATCGCGCGTTCGTGTTCCATCGCTACCTCGAAACGGTATTGCCGGAAGACCAGGCGCGCACGCGCTTGCTCACGGAGGGAACCAGTCAGGCCACGCCCCAGGAGAGCCTGGTGACCTTACGCCATGGACTCACCGCGTCGCTCGAGGTCACCGAAGGCGCCCTACGCTCACCGCGCATCCCGTTTCGGCTGTTCCACGCCTTACTGGCCACGGCGTACCGGGAGGTCGATCGCAACACGTTCTTCAACCCGCTGAACGCCCTCGAGTTTCGCCCGGAATTCGACCGCATCAAGAGCGCGCAGGTCTTGGAGCTAATCCACAGCGTTCCGGGCGTCGAAGCGCACCGCTTGGTCGCGCTGACCTTCCTCTCGTTGTTTCGCATGCTGCGGTACCTGCAGCTCTTGAGCCGTATCGCGACGGACGCGGTACACCGACGCCAGTCGGTCGGCAGCGCCTACTTGGTATTGAGCGTGCTGCGTTCGGACGCGCGAGCACTCAGCGACTACTTGCGCCAGCGCGCGGGCACGTTGCTGGGTGAAAGCTTCGAACGCGACCTGCTAGCAATTCCGTCGTCGGAGATTCGACTGCGTGCACCCGCCCTACGCGCCGCAGGTCACCGCCTCATTGGCATCAAGAGTGCGCTCGAGGGCATCGCCGGTAACCTCCGCTTGGAAATGCGGCGGACGCTGCAGCACGACGTGCCAGAGCCCAGCGCGACGCTGTCACCGGCCGATTTCCAGCGCTCACTCTCGACGGCAATCGATAACCTGCGCCCCGCGCTCCAGAACGCCATCTTGTTCTTGGGCAAGGCCCTGGGCGTTAGCCTCGAGGAAGGCGGCGTATTCGACCATCACGCAGCACGGCGCGAAACCAGCGAACGTTTGCGTCGCGATGTCTGGATGTTCGCGCAGATCGTGCGAGCGTTCTCGACCAAGGCACAGCACTCGCCCAACGAGGACCGCTGGGCACCGGTGTTCAACTTTCAGTACGTCCGCGAATTTCTCGCGTACTTTCGGGCCATGGGCTACCCGCTGCTCCGCGCAGCAGATTACCCTCGCTTCGACGCCTTCATGGCCGCGATGTCGGGCCTGGAGGACACAGACCTCGTCGATCCGCGACGACTGGAGGCCGCCATCGACGAGTGCGTGGTGTTCCACACGTTCTTGACGCAGCTCTTCGAGGACATCTCACGCCGCGACGAACTAGGCGGCCATGCTTTCGACCGCCGCGCCGCCGCAGCCGCGCTGCGACTCTATCTCGGCGAGTAGTTCGCCCGCGCCCAGCAGCGGGGCTGACGCTCCCGACTCTACCGGGCCCGCTCATCGAGGATCGTCCTCGAGCTGCGGGACCGCGGTCTCATACCGAGCACGCGGACGGGAAGCAGTTCCCATCCGCGTGCTCGGACCCGGAACGGCGAGCATTGCCCGCCGTCTCGGTGGCTCACCCGGATTGGAGCGCGCTGAGCGGCGCGCGGGGAGAGCACTCTGGTGAGCCGGTGTGCGTTGGGTCGAGCAAATCGTCCCGCGCCACGCCGGCCCGAAACCGACTCACGCCGCCTTCTTGGCAGCCTTCTTACGACGCTTGCCGGCTTTCTTCGGAGCGCGCTTCTTGGTCGCGGCGCGCTTCTTGGCAACTTTCGGTGCCTTCTTGGCAGCGGGCTTACGTGCGGACTTGGTCTTGGTCTTCTTTGCAGCCATTTTCTCGAGCCTCCCTACGATTCGGAATCCGGTCTGGGCGGAAACCCAAACCCAACGCCGAGGGTATGTTGCAAGACGTATATTGCCACCTATTGTGATGTGTCAACGAAAAAAGTTCATGGGGGCCCGCTGGCCAAGGTTTCTTCATGCCCGATCAGGCCGCAGTGGTTGCGGAGAGAGCACCCGTTTAGTGGTTTCCGAGCGCCGAGGCTTGCGCAGCCGCGGATTGGTCGGCTGAGAGGTCGAGGGGCCGCCAAATTCGCTGCCCCATCGGGCACTTGACGCATGAAGTCGAGGCGCGATAGCCGCAAATGAGGAGTGCGCTGCATCTCGCCCGCCCAGGCCAGCGCGAAAGACCCAATGCTCATCCGTCGCTTCGCCCATTTCGCCCTGATCCTTCCCCTGTTTTCCGCCGCGTGTGGCTACTCGCAGGAAGAGTGGGACCAGAAGGTCCGCGAAAACGAGTCGCTGCGCACCGAGCTCGCCAACGAGCGCCAGGCTCACAAGAAAACACAGGCCGACTACGCCTCGGCAAACCAGGAAATCGACACGCTGAAGAAGCAGCTCACAGAGCGTGGCATCAGCTTGGATAGTTTGAATCAGAGTCTCGCGGAGCAACGCAAGGCGCTCGAGGAATACGCGCACCGCACCGAACAGCTGGATCAGATCAAGAAGCGCTTCGAGGTGCTCTCGAGCAAGCTACAGAAGCTCACACAGCTCGGACTCAAGGTCGAAGTACGCAACAACCGCATGCTGATTCAGCTGCCGGGTGACGTGCTGTTCGACTCGGGGAAAGACAAGCTGAAGCCGGACGGCGAGAAGATCCTGCTCCAGATCGCGGAAGTGGTCCGCACCGACGCCGAC
Source organism: Sorangium sp. (assembly GCA_019695485.1). GTDB lineage: Bacteria > Myxococcota_A > Polyangia > Polyangiales > Polyangiaceae > PMG-095. The sequence continues at coordinate 12,650 of JAEUAF010000335.1, read as the reverse complement.
CTCAACAAGCGCCGTTTCCAGGTCGCCGGTCATACGGATGCGAAGCCGCTCGCGGGTGGCCCTTTCAAGGACAATTGGGGACTCAGCGCGATGCGCGCTCGCTCCGTGCTGACGTTGCTCACCACGCCGAGCGAAAAAGGTGGTGGCGGTCTATCGCCGACCAATTGGAGCGCGGCAGGCTACGCGGATACAGATCCGGTTTCGACGAACGACACCGATGACGGCCGCCAAAAGAACCGTCGTGTCGAGTTGGTCGTCCAACCCGACGTCGCAGAAATGCTCAACCTGCAGAGCCTCACGAAGTGACAAAGCCCGCCGATTCGCGCGCGGGTGAGCTCGTTTCCGCGATCGATATCGGTACCAACTCCGTCTTGCTGCTGATAGCGCGCCGTGCGGCAGGCGCGCTGTCGACCGAGCTCGAGCGCGCCACAATCACGCGTTTGGGTGAAGGCGTGGATCGCACGCGCCGCCTCGGCGACGACGCCTCACAGCGCACCCTTTCGTGCCTCGAGGGCTACGCAGAACTGCTGCGCCAACATGGCTCGCCGCGCCTCGCCGTGGTCGGCACCAGCGCGCTGCGCGACGCCGTCGGCGGCCGCGATTTTCTCGACAAGGCGCAGCAGGTTCTCGGCGTCCGTCCGAAGATTATCGACGGTCTCGAGGAAGCAGCGCTGACCTTCGACGGGGCGCTCTCCGGCCTTTCTTGCCAGGGACCGGTGACGGTTTTCGATGTCGGAGGCGGCAGCACCGAGGTCATCACGAGTACGAGCCCGCATTCTAGCGACGTACAGGCCGCCGCGAGCCTCGACGTCGGAAGCGTGCGCCTCTTCGAGCGTCACGTGCACACCGATCCGCTGACCGTCGACGAGCTCGAGCGCGTCGCGAACGACGTGGAGCTCGCACTGCGGACGCTAGCGCCTCCGAGCAAGGGCGCGACGCTGGTCGGTGTCGCTGGTACCGTGACGACGCTAGCTGCAGTCGAGCTCGGCCTCGATGTCTATGACCCTTCGCGAGTGCACGGGCACGTGATGACGCGCGACTCCATATTCGCGGTCGCGGAGCGACTCGCAAAACTCAATGTCAGCGCACGCCAATCCCTGGCGGGACTCGAGCCGAAGCGCGCAGACGTCATCGTGGTGGGCGCAGAGATCGTGCGCCGCGTCCTCGTCTGGTCGGGGAGCGATCGCCTGCTGGTTTCCGACCGCGGCGTGCGCTGGGGGCTCGTGCAGCGCCTCGCCGAAACAGCGGATTAGCCCCCTCAGCGCCCCCACCTTTCGGGCAGGGGTGCAGCCGTTCAGTAACGCGAAGCGCCCCCCCGCGTGCGATGGGCCGACGATGATCGCCATCCCTGAGAGCGGGAGACGTTGGGCATCCGCTGCCCAATTTAGAACCCGGGCTCAACGCGCCGGTGGCAGCAGCGCTACGGGGAAACTGCGGCCGAAAGATTATTTGTTACGAAAAACCGCGGCTGGATCGCGAGATAGGCCGGCGCCAAGGTCGGATAGGGTCCCACCCGGGGCGAAGGAGTGCTAGAGTCTGGAATTCGTGAATCGCTCTTCTGTGGAATGCGTTGCACTTCTGACTGGTTGGCTAGCAACGCGTCATCTTGGGGCGCACGAGCAGAGTTCGTGTCACGATAAGTTGACAGAACTGAAGAAGCCGATTAGAGTGCCGCGCCTGGCGAAACCTGAGTTCAATTCAGGTGAGTCAGCAATCGCGCAAGGAAACCCGGGCGAAATGCCGTGGGAACCCGCGATGGCAGAGGCTGGAATGAAACTCATGTCCCGTTCGTTGTTGTCGCGCTCGACAGTGTCGTCGCGAGAAGGAAACGGGACCTAGCCGAGTATTCGGTCTGATGGTCGCGCGCTAACGGGTCGCCGGTTTTCGGTGGGCACGCGAGCGGCGCGATGTGCAGTCAAGGAGACGTCATGCAATCGAGCCAGGAAGTTGAATTCAAGGTCGGTGACAAGGCTGTCTATCCCGCGCAGGGCGTTGCTGAGGTGATCAGCATCGATGAAAAAGACATCGCTGGACAGCGTCAGCGCTTTTATGTGCTGCGGATCCTGGATACCGACCGCAAGATCATGGTTCCTGTGTCGAACGCGAATGCGGTCGGACTGCGACAGGTGATCAGCGAGCAGGAAATCCGTGAGATCTTCGACATCCTGAAGGAGCGGACGATCGGTTTCGATACCCAAACCTGGAATCGTCGGTACCGCGGGTTCATGGACAAGATCAAGACAGGGTCGATCTACGACGTGGCCGAGGTGCTGCGTGATCTGTATCGACTGAAGGCGAACAAGCAGCTGTCCTTCGGCGAGCGCCGCATGCTCGACACCGCGCGGGGTCTCATCGTGAAGGAAATCGCGATTGCCCGCGCGCAGACCGAGGAAGACGTGAAGAACGAGATCGAAGCGATCTTCTTCTCGAACTGATCGGATCAGGTCCCGCGACGAGGGCGCACGCAGCAGCGTGTGCCCTTTTTGCTTTTTGTTGCGCCGCGCGAGCACACGTGGCCGACCTGCCCCGGGCGTCGGTCGCGTTTGCGACGATCAGGCGCGTGTAGCCGCGCGGGTTTGCTCAGAGCCCGCCGTCGGGGCGGTGCTGAATCGGAGCAAGGGGTGGCAATTCGAGCACCACGCGCCAATGACCATCTTCACGAACGCAGCGCACGTTGTGAGAGGGCGCGTCTGGACCTTCACCGCTGACAGCGACGAGCGCCCAGTCGCCGTCGATCCTCGCCGTGTAGTGTTTGGGCACGAATTTGAGCGAGAAGCGCGACGGCGCCAACATGTCCTCCGGCGCTACCTCGCGGCCGGCCACCGCGCTCGCTCGCTTGGCGCGCTCTGCCAGGTTCTGGCGCGCCTCCACCCAGAGCAGTTCGTAGGCGGCCCGCGCGGACTTGGGCTCGCCGTGCACGCGCTGCATACGCTGCGCAAACTCCTCGACCACCTGCTCGGGTCGTGCATCCGACGCCTCTCGCTCGCAGGCGCCCAAAAGCCCGAGCGCGACGAGCGGCGCGCCACGGCGCCAGCGGTCGAAGAATCCGGTCTGCACGCGATGGAAGTAGTCTCGGCACTGGGGGCGGCGCAAGGGTCCGAATCGGTGCGGCCTGGCGCGACTCTGCTTCCCAGGTCGAAACTTGGCCGGCGTTCGCAGCGCTGGTTACGATTTTACGCGATGCCCCCCGCTGATCACGCCGTGCGCCTGGCCTGGCCCGGCAGGGCCGAGTTCGCTCGCCCGCCACTGGCAACTTTGAAAGTCGTGCAGCCCGGGGCAGCCAGCACCCGCCTCGTCTGGGGAGACAACCTCTCTGCACTTGCGGCCCTGGGAGCGGGGCAGGAGCGCGCTCATTTGGTCTACATGGATCCCCCCTTCTTTACGGGGCGGGAGCACACGCACGTCGAACGCTCACGCGGGAAGGACGGCATCGTGCGACGCTTGCTACCCGCCTTCGACGATCGTTGGGGGAGCCTGCAAGAATACCTGCAAGAGCTCGGCAGCCGGATTCAGTCCGCGCGCGATCTGCTCGACCCTGCGGGGTGCTTGGTGCTGCACGTCGATCCGAAAACGAGCCACTACGCGAAGGTGCTGTGTGATGAGATTTTCGGAGCGCAGGCTTTCGCGAGCGAGATAGTCTGGCGCTATCGACGCTGGCCGGCCAAGACCAAGAACTTTCAGCGCGTTCACGATGTCCTCTTGCGCTATGTGCGCGATCCGGAGACCGAACCGCGTTTCAAGCAACTTTACGAGCCGCTAGCGCCCTCGACGGCTAAGACCTGGGGCAAAAGTCGCCAACGCGCGGTCGTCGACGCGCGCGGTCGCCGGAGGCGCTCGAGCGTTACGGAAGAGGCGTCCCCCGGCGCGCCGCTAGGGGACGTGTGGGACATCTCTATCATCGCGCCAGTCGCGCGTGAGCGCACTGGCTACCCAACGCAGAAGCCGGAAGCGTTGATGGCTCGCCTGGTCGAAGCGTGCACCGCGCCCGACGACTTGATCGTCGACGCCTACTGCGGGAGCGGAACCACGCTCGCCGTCGCGGCACGGCTCGGACGCCGGGCCATCGGCATCGATCAAAGTCCCCAGGCGCTCGAAATCAGCCGGAAGCGCCTCTCGGCATTGGGGATTCAAGCTCAAGAAGAGTGTCTCGTGCTCCAAAAGCGCGAACGGCTGCGGCCATTGGCGCGCGCAGCGGGGGCGGCAGGCTTGCCGGTGCTTGTCGCAGGCCCCAGGCCAGCCTAAAACACCCGCCGTGTCTCCCGCGTTTTCGTCTCGCTTGCTCGCAGCTCTGCTCTTCGCCTCGACCAGTACGCTCGCCGCTGCTGGAGACGCTTCCGCGGTCGTCGTGCGGGCGGGCGAGCTCACCGTCAGCGTGGCCGACGTGAACCGACGCCTGCAAGCCCTGGCGCCGGCTCAGATCACGGGTCTCGGAGGCGCGCCAAACGAAGCGCCCCGCCGCTTCGTGGACAGCGTGATCGTGCCAGAGCTCGTGACATCGCTCGAGGCCAGGCAGCGCGGTCTCGATAAGTCCCCGAAGTTTCACGACCGTGAGCGCGAAGCGCTGCGTCAGGCCATGGAAGTGGCGCTCAAGGCGCAAGCGCTCGCCGAAAAGCCGGTCAAGGCAGACGAGGTCAAAGCCTACTTCGAGGCCAACAGGGACCGCTTCGAGCAACCGCTCCGCATTCGAGTCTGGCGTATTCTCGTGGATGACGAGGCCACGGCAAAGCACCTCCTCGAGCAGGCCAAGGCCGCGGGCTCGCCCGCCAAGTGGAGCGAGCTCGCCCGCGACAGCTCGATCGACAAGGCGACGAATCTCCGCCAGGGGGATTTGGGATTCGTGCACCCCGATGGCAGCACCGACGCGCCCCGACTGCGCGTGGACCCTGCGCTCTTTCGCGCCGCCCAAGCTGTGAAGGACGGCGAGTTCGTGGCCTCTCCGGTGCGCGAAGGCGGCAAATTCGCCGTCATTTGGCGGCGCGGCTCATTGCCCGAAAAGGCGCGCACGCTAGACCAGGAACAGGACTCGATCCGTTCGCTGCTGGAGCGACGCCGTGTCGAGGAGGCGCGCACGGCGCTACTCGCTTCGTTGCGCTCTCAATTCGTACACGACGAACACCTCGACCTCCTCGAGCAGATCCCGGACTCCATGTTCGGCAACAAGCTCGCCAGGCCGCGCCCGAACCTGATGCCGCATCGGCCCGCCGCAGGCGTCAAAGCCCCCGAACCGAGCGATCGCGGCCTGCGCTGAGCGCGCTCAGTCGGGCGGGATTTCCCAGCCGAGCTGCTTCAATACAGCTCGGAAAGTGCGCTCCTCGTCGTTCGCCCGCTGCAAGAACAAGAGGAAATGTTCGGCCTGCACGTTCTCCGCCGCATCCGCAGCCCGCTCGTAATTCTCGAACACGAGGAGTAGGTGGGGGTGGGCCTGTACCACTTCCTTTGGCACCAGCATCGCGCTCGCAGCCTCCACCCGCGCCGTCGCAAGCCGATGAATGATTCGCGCGAGCTCCTTGTCCGAAAAGCGTGAGCGCAGGTAGTCACCCTCACGCTTGCCTTCGCTGATCAGCAGCGCTGCTCGATTCAGATAGCTGCCGGCAAGGGCAGGCAACGCCAGCAAGGCGCCCGCTCCGAAGGTTGCAGCGGAAAGAAACCAACGACGTCTCATGCGGGGCGGGACGCTTCCTCTTCCTCGATGAAGCCCAGGGTTTGAGCGAGCGGGCCGGCGAGCGCGACCTCGGCGGCCGCGCGTTCTGCCGCGCGCTTCGAACGACCAAGGCCCTCCCCGAGGACATGCTCTCCGACGCGTACGCGAACCCGGAACCAGCGTTCGTGCGCTGGCCCGCCGCTCTCCGCGAGATCATAGGACGGCGGCGGTTCACCGTTGGCCTGGAGCCGCTCCTGAAGCTCACTCTTGGGGTCGCGAGCGCCCACTCTCTCGAAGGCCTCGAGGCGCGCCTCTACGATGCGCGCACAAACACGCCGCGCGCTGTCGAGACCGGCGTCCAGGAAGCAGGCTGCGATCAAGGCCTCGACCGCGTCCGCGAGCACGTTGGTGCTCTGGCGCAATCCGGATGCGCCCGCGCCGCGACCGAGCCTCAACGCCTCAGGAACGCCGCTCGCGCGCGCCCACTCCGCGAGCGCCTCGGCGTTCACGAGCTGGGCGCGAAGGCGAGTCAGGGTGCCCTCGTCCGCCTGCGGGAAACGGCCGTAGATGAGGTCGCTCACGCAAAAGCCCAAGACGGCATCGCCTAGAAACTCCAAGCGCTGGTTGTCGAGCGCATCGCGCCGCTCGTTCGCGTAACTCGGATGGGTCAGCGCTTGAACGAGATGGGGCGCCTCTGGATGGAGCTCGAACCGAACGAGGATATCCTCGAGGCCGGGAGTGGGGGATGAGTCGGGCGCCGACATGCGAGACGCCCTACAAGGCTAGCCGATGTAGGTAGCAAAGGCCGCCCGGATTCGACCACAGGCCACCTGAGACGCGCCAGCCGCGCTAGGCTACGCCACGCGATGTCGGCCCTTCGAGCTTGCCCTTTCTGTCGCACGCTGTATCGGCCAGACGAAGGGTCGGTTTGCGCCGATTGCGGGGTCGCCTTGGTGCCCATGCACACCCTGGGACCCTCGCATGATAGCCAACTGGACGACCCCGTGCCCGCCACCCTGCCTGAAGACGAAGTGTTGCCGTGGACCGCCTTTGGGCGAGGAAAGGGCGCGCTGGTCGCGCTCTGTCTGCTGGGGCTCTGTGCCTTCTTTACGCCCTGGGTCGAGATTATCCGCCCGGAGACGGCGTTGCGTTCGGGCTACGACCTGGCGCGTGGCCGCGCGGGGTGGCTTTGGGGCGGCGCCGCGGCGTACTTCGTGCTGATCCCGTTCGCGCTGACTCGGCGCACCATCGCCCGCATGCGCGGGGTGCGGGTGGTCTCGGTGCTGCTCGCGAGCCTGACGCTCTGTGAGGTGGGCTTGCTGCTCTTCTTGCCACCGCGTGGTCACGGCCTCGTGCCGGTTCTGATCGCTTGGCGCTGGGGGCTCTACGCAAGCGGTGCGGTCAGCTTGGCGGCCACGCTCGTTAGCGTACGCTTCGGCGGTTCGCTGCCACCCCTACCGGATGGCTTCGCGGGCGAGGAAGTGCGGGCGCCGGTCGCGCACAAGCACGGCCACACACTGCACTAGCGCACTCACCCCGGTCCTCGGTCGCTCAGAACGCGGCGCCGAGCTCGAGAGCCAGGGTCCACTGCCGTTCCTCGCCCTTGAGGTCGGCCTTGTCTTTGTCGGTGGTCTGCGCATCCGACGGGCTGGTCAGGTCAGTGATGAACTGCGCGCCAACCATCACCATTTCATAGCGGTAGTTCATGCCGACGAGCAAGCGATGGCGCTTCAAGCGCGCCGCGGAAAACACGGCGTTGTTGTTGAAGTCCGCTTGTGGATTGTTACCAGACGCCGTGCAGATCGGCTGGCCATCAGGGTCGCCTTTGGCACCCCGCGCGCCGGGCACGTTGTTGCCCGCGTAGCCGCAATACTGCTGCGCGTTGGTTCCCGGGGTCAGGTCGACGATGCCCGAATCACCGAATATCCAAAGATGCTGGTAGCCAATCCACGGCGTGAGAACGGAGGAGTCCTGAATCGGGAGCGGCTTCGAAATCTGAGCGTCGAGGCTCGCGATGGTCAGCTGCAGCTCGGGCGTGCCGGTGATCGTACGCACCCCACCGCCAACAGCGACGTCGGGAAAGATTCCCAAGATGCCGTGACGGAAGCCCTCGAGCAGCGACATGCGCACGTCAGCGCCGCCGCCGATTAGGCTCGTTTTCGGCATGAAACCTACCATGCCCGCGAGTTCCAATCCGAAGCCGAAGCCTTTGCGGATTTTCACCGAGTAAAGCTGTAGCAAGCTCTGCGGACTGTTGTTGCGCACTGACGCCAGATTCGTCGAAGGATCCTTCGAGCCTTGGGTTCCGAGCTTCCAATAGTCGCGATCGCTCGAAATCTTGGTGTAGTTGCCTTCGACGGAGACGTCGAAACCGCCGTAGCCCGTAGTGCGCGCGGAATGCATGGCGCTCGGCGCAAACGCAAAGCCAAGCTGATTCACGAAGCGCTTGAACATCAGGCTATCGGGCTGACACACAGCCGGACCCGCGGCGTCGGTCCCGGGAACGTAGCGTCCCACGGCGTCGCGACAGCTCGACGAACTCGTGGTTACGAAGCGCTCCAACGCGGGATCCATCGGCTCAGCGGCAGCGACGGAAGCGGTGGCAAATGCCAAGAACCCGACGGCAAAGACAGCGGGGCGAGCTTTCATTGTCCGCGGTCCAGAAGGCCGCACGGGGAGGCTACTTGCCGCCCGGGAGGGCAGTCAAGCATACCTCGGGGGTTCCTCCCGCCCCGCGCGCTCCCGGCCCGATTGTTCATCCGTGCCGGGGGCCGGCCGCAGGCCCTGGCACGGGTCGGCCGTGCTAGTCACTCGGGCGTGTTTACTGGACGAGACAAGTCCCTGCGCGCGCCCAAGCCGGACCGGGCTTTACACCTCGTGCTCGTCGAGCCCGAGATCCCACCGAATACGGGCAACGTCGCGCGCCTCTCGGCTGCGACGGGTTGCCCGCTGCACTTGGTAGGGTCGCTGGGCTTTCGGATCGATGCGCACGCGGTGCGTCGCGCAGGGCTCGACTATTGGGAGCATGTGGAGCTCCACCAGCACCGAACGCTGGCGGAGGCCGAAATCAACATCCGCGCGACCGCGCGACCCGCTGCGCGCCCCCCGCGCACCTTCCTTTTCAGCGGCCACGCCCAACAGAGCTACCTCGATGCGGATTTTCGGCTCGGGGATTGCTTGGTGTTCGGCAAGGAAAGCGTGGGCTTGCCCGACACGTTGTTGGAAGCTCGCTCGGCGGACGTCATCGGCATCCCGCTGCTCGGCCCGGTGCGCTCGCTGAACCTCGCGAACGCGGTTTCTATCGCGCTCTACGAAGCGCTCCGCAAACTGGGGCTGCTCGCCAACGCAGCCCCCACCTCGGCGCGCTGAGTCAGCGGACGCTGACGCGCGGCTCGACTTCGCGAAAGTCGACGTGAACGCTACGCTCACCGCCCGCCGTGAGCGTGACTCGGGTCACGACTGGTGCGCCGTACGTGTCGTTTCTGAAGGTCACGACGTACACCCCGGGCGCGAGCTTGAGCTCCCTCACCGGCGTGCTCAGGGACTTCGATCCGGCGGGCCCCTGCAGGCTCACGCTCGCTTGCGGGTCCGCCGTGAGCCGCAACACACCCGCAACGGCGCTAGCGGAAGACGGCTCGGAAAGTACACGATGAGCGCTGACTGCCAGAGCTTGGGGGCTCGACAGCGGAGCGTGTGCGCCCGCGGCTGCGCCCATCGCGAAACGCGGCGGAGGGGCAGACAAATCCGCACTCTGCAGTTGGGGCGCGTGAATCTCGCCCACGGGCACGGAACCCGGCGGCGACGCGATGGCTTGCCCAGGCGACGCGCTCAGGACAGGCCGCAACGCCACGGCAGGGCGCGGCGCGATCACGCGCAGTGCGGACTGAGTCTGCGCCCGCGAAATTCCGATGCCGATCGCGCCCGCGAGTACGGCCGTCAGAGCGAGCCAGGCGAGCGGCCCCGCCCCACGCGACGCGCTCGAAGCGGTTGGCGCCTCCAGGCCCGCGGGGCCCAGCGGCGCTGCCGCCGTGTTCGGCTCGCTCGGGTGGCCCGCCAGCTCGACCCCTTCGAGGCCCGGTTCTCCCGCCGGACGCGCACCCGGCAACGCAGCAGTGCCCCCACTGGGGTGCTCGTCATTCGACGGGGGAGACATGACCAGGTTGTTCGAGGTGGGCGGCCTCGAATCGATGCGTCGCGTCCACTCCAGCACTTCGTCGCGAGCCGCGAAGGTGTGCGTGCGGGCAACTCCACCCGCTTCGGATTCAGCCTTGGGCGTGCCCCCAAGGACCGGTGTTCGCGGGCCGGCCGTCCCAGGTGCTGACGGCGTCAGACCTGGGGAGGACTGCGTCGCGCGCCGCGTGCGCCGCACTCGTTCAGCGAGCCGGCGTGCGACATCACCGGCGTCGACGTTGCGCAAGAAGTCGCGAAGGGGCCGCGCGAAGAGCTCCGCCTGAGGCGGCCGCTCGGCAGGGTCGAGTGACAGGCCCCGCGCGATGTGCTCGGCCAGCAATGACAACGCGGCGTCCTCAGTGTCGATGCGCGGCACTGGCTCCTTCAGAGCTTCGGCGCTCGCTCGCGCCGTGGCGCGGCGAAACGCGGGTTTGCCGGTCCACGCTTCGAACAGCAGCGTCGCGACAGCGAACACATCCGCGGCCGGTGTCAGCGGCCTGCCGGCGAGCTGCTCCGGGGGCATATGACCGGGCGACCCGAAAATTTCGCTTCTCCCGCTCTCGGCGACAGGCGCCGCGATGCCGAAGTCGATCAGACGCACCGCCCCCTCTTCATCGATCAGCACGTTGCGCGGTGTCACGTCGCGATGGACGATGCCCGCACGCCGGTGTGCGTAGTCGAGCGCGCGACAGATTTCGACGCCGAGGTACGCGCCTTCCTCCGGCGAAACACTACCCGTCTGCGCGAGCAGCTCAGCGAGCGTTGCGCCCGCGCAAAACTCCATCGCGATGTAGTAAACGCCCTGCTCGACGCCGAGCTCGTAGACCGGAACGATGTTGGAATGGCTGAGTTCGACAGCAGTCTTGGCTTCGTCCACGAACCGCCGCACGAACGCCGGATCCGAAGCCAGCTCGGGGCGAATCTGCTTGACCACGAGGCGCTTTTCGAAGCCCACCGCGCCACGCAACGTGGCAAGGTAGACGCGCGCCATGCCGCCCGAGGCGAGCTCGCGATCGAGCACATATTTCCCGAAGATTTGGGGGAACACCGAGGAGCCCCGTACGGCCGAAGGACCCAGTCGCCTCGCGCGAGGCAGCGCCAGCGTGCCAGGAACGCAGTGGGCGGCCCTGGCTTCGCCCCATGCTAACGCGACTTGGACGTGGGTGCTCGCGGCGATCGTTCTTGCCGGGTTGTGCTCTGGGTGTGCGCCGAGCACGAAAGAACGCACATTGCGCCTGCAGACGCATGCGCTCGGCAACTGTCCCGCGGCCCTCGATCCAACGACGGCAGAGCTCCGGCTGACACCGCTCGGAGACTTTCCAGCCCCCTCTTCAGCCAGCGAAGCACTGCCGCTCGCCGAGGCGCGAGACCTCGCATTTCCCGAGAAAACGCGAGCTGTCGCTGCACTCGTTCGCGACCCAGCACTGACCTTCTCCGGCTATCGCGAACAGACGGAAGGTGACCGCGTCGACCTCTTGTTGTGGCCCGCGGCGCAAGCATGCGAGCTCGACGCCGACCCCGAGGCCAGGCCGAGCGCCGGGCCCGGCCAGGCCATGGGGTACGCCGCGCGAGCGGGGATCGTGCTCATCGCAGGCGGGACCTCGGCCAAAGTCCCAGCTGGCACGGTCGCGGCGGCCACCTTTGACGCCGGAAACGGAACCTTTTTGTCCGTCGCCACAGCCGGGGCCCGAGCGAGCGAAGACACGGCCCTCGCCGAACCGCGGGCGTTCGCGACGGTCACCGCTTTCGGGGACGCGCTGCTGGTCGCCGGCGGCGAGAATCCGCTGGGCGCCGACAGCAGCGGGCTCGCGCCGGCGAGCCACACTGCCGAAGTCTTCGATCCGAAAACACGCCGCTTCGCGCAGAGTCGGATCGAGTTGACCGTCGCGCGCACACGACACGCGGCGCTGCAGCTCGATAGCGGGGAAACGCTGCTGATCGGCGGCCGAGGCCCGAGTGGCGCTGCGCTGAACGCGCTCGAAACGGTGTCACCGAGCGACCAGCGCGCGAGCATCCGGGACCTGGCGGCGCTCTCAGTGCGACGCTTGCTACCCAGTGCTTTTCGCTTGGACGACGGGCGCCTGTTCGTGGCCGGAGGCACCTCCGGCGATGGCACACCGCTCTCCGCGCTGGAATGGCTGAGCGGCGATGCGCGAACGCTCATCTCAGCCTACGTCCCACCCGAGTTGCCACCGCGCTACGACCGCGCGTTCGCGCCGCTCCCGGGAGGCGGCGTGCTTGCCGTGGGGGGTTGCGAGTTGACGACGGAGCCCTGTGGCGGGGATTGTCGCGCGGGCTGTCCGCCACACGATGGTGCAGACGAAGACACCACCCCCGACTACGACGCTTGGTGGATCACGCCGAACGGCGTTCCGACGCGGCTCGATTTCGAGCTCACCGCCCCGCGACCCGTGCTGCTCGGCGGTGCGGATGGCATGCCTCTGCTATCCACCGGGGCGAGCGGCGACACCACGCTTTACCGGTTCAATCCCTGGACGCAGCGCTTCGAGGCGTTCACCACGTTGGCGAGCCCGCCGGTGGCCGGAGCCCCTGCCATTTCGCTCGATTCAGGCGCGTTCGTCTGGCTCGACGACGGGGCAGCGCCTCGCGCCTTCGGACTGCGCAGCACGACACGCAACCACCTCGCCATCGACTCGAACTTGCTCACTCTTGGGAGTACGCCGGGAGAGAGCCTGCCCTTGGTACCCGATCGGCCGACCCAAGGGCGGGTGCGCTTCGACGCGGGTTCTTCCATCGTGCTGTTCGACGCGGACAGCACCGCGACGCTTTACCTCGCATCCGCCGACTACGCGGCCGTGAGCATCGATTTAACTGTCGA
>JAEUAF010000311.1 GCA_019695485.1 Sorangium sp. | reverse complement strand
CGGCGCGCGCGCCCACACGTCGTCGAAATCGGTGCTCAGCGTGGGCGCGCTGTCGCTACTTGTTGCAGCGGAATCGCTCGACGGCACGAGCTCGAGCGCTCGCAGCGCGCAGAAGATCGCCTGCCGGTAGAGATCGCACGCGAGCTCGGGTGCCGCAGGGCCATCCGCACGTCGCGGCGGGTGCAACGCGAGCCCCGCGAGTTTCAGCGCCAGGCGCGCGGCGCGCTCGAGCTGAGCAGCGCGCTCGGCCTCGGGAGAGGCAATCCAATTCTGACTGGAGGCACGGGACGCCTCTGCCGCGACGGGAGCTTGCACGCTCGGTTCGACGTTTAGGCTCGCGCTCTCGGGCGTCGCGACCGCGTCCGTATGCGCCGGCAGGGCGATATCCGGACTCGGTTGGATTCCGCGCTCGGCAGCGCTTGGGGCGTTCAAATCGTCGGCGTTCACGGGGCGGCGGAGTCTAACCCACGCCGAGCTCACGGGCAGCTGGCCCTGCGCGGGGAATGCACTTTTCGTGGCTTGCCGCGCGATTCCCTTGGCAACGGAGCGAAAGTCGTGTCAAAAGTAGGCCTTCGCACATGGTGCACGCACTCTCGCTTCTCGGCCTCGCCCAGCTGCTTCTTAGCAGCGCGGGACGAGGTGCGACGCGGGACTGAGCTCCAGCGCGGATTGCCCCTCTCCCGCCAACCCGGCCGGAGAGCGAAGGTATCGACGTTTCTCCGGTCATCATCCTGAGAAACGCACATGCCATTCAATCCCACTCGCTACTCGTCGCCCGCGCGTGTCCATTTGCCTGATCGAACCTGGCCTGAGCGATCGCTCAGCCAGGCGCCGATCTGGTGCAGCGTCGATCTGCGCGACGGCAACCAGGCGTTGCCCGACCCGATGGGCCACGCGCGAAAACGCAAGCTGCTGGAGTTGCTCGTGCGCACGGGCTTCAAGCAAATTGAGCTCGGCTTCCCGTCGGCGTCACAGACCGACTTCGACTTCATTCGCTGGGTCGTCGAAAATCGCGTGCTTGGCACGAGCGTCGTGCCGCAAGTCATCACCCAGGCGCGAGAAGCGCTGATTCGCCGCACCATCGACTCGATCGCGGGCGCGCCGAGCGCCATCGTGCACTTGTACAATTCGACTTCGGAGCTGCAACGGCGCGTCGTATTCGGCATGAGTCGCGCTGAAATCGTGGAGCTTGCGGTGCGCGCGACTCGGCAGATCAAGGCCGAAGTGACGCGCCTCGCCGGCACCGCCGTCACCTTTCAATACTCGCCCGAAAGCTTCACCGGCACCGAGCTCGAGTTCGCCCTCGAGATTTGTAACGCCGTCATCGAAAGCTGGGGGCCCAGCGTGGCCGCGCCCATGATCATCAATCTGCCGTCGACGGTGGAGAACACGACGCCGAATGTGTTCGCCGATCGTATCGAGTGGATGTCGCGGCACTTGTCGCGCCGCGACAGCGTCGTGCTCAGCGTGCACACGCACAACGATCGAGGCAGCGGGGTGGCCGCGGCCGAGCTCGCTCTGCTGGCCGGCGCCGAGCGTGTCGAGGGCACGTTGCTCGGCAATGGCGAGCGCAGCGGTAACGTCGACATCGTGACCTTGGCCATGAACCTCTACTCGCACGGCATCGACCCGGGCCTGGTCTTCGAGGACATGAAGGCGGTGGTCAGCGTGGTTGAGGAGTGTACCCGGCTGCCGGTACACCCGCGCCATCCCTACGCGGGGGACTTGGTGTTTGCCGCGTTCAGTGGCTCGCACCAGGACGCGATCCACAAAGGCATCAAGGCGCTTTCGAACGCGGCTGAGGCGGCCTGGGAAGTGCCCTATTTGCCGATCGATCCTGGCGACATCGGACGACAATACGAGCCCGTGATTCGCATCAACAGCCAGTCGGGCAAGAGCGGCCTTTTGCACGTGCTCGAGCGTGATTTCGGCTATCGCGTGCCGCGCGCGCTGGCCATCGAGTTTAGTCGCGAAGTGCAGACGGTGACGGACGCACGCGGGGAAGAGCTCTCGCCAGAGGCCGTGATACAGCTCTTCCAGCAGACCTATGTCGAGCGCGAGGGCGCGGTTCGGCTCGAGGGGGCGAGCGTCGAGCGCCGAGCTTCCGGGCGAGAATGCGCCGTCGGAGCGCGCGTGCAAATGGGGGCCGAGTCGCGCGAAACCACGGGCATTGGCGTCGGGCCCATCGAGGCCTTCGCGCGCGGGCTTGCACTGGTCATGGGCGTGATGTTCGAGGTGGTGGACTTCTCGGAACACGCGCGCGGTGAGGGGGCGTCCGCCAAAGCGGTCGCTTACGTAGCGGTGCGGCTCGTGGCAGCCGGTCCGCCGCCGCAGCCGAGTGGCTCGAACTTGGCCGTGGCAGGGGTGGCTGAGCCCGCCCGCGACACCTACTATGGCGTGGCCGAGCACGCCGATGTGGTGCTGGCTTCGTTTCACGCCCTGGTGTCTGCCCTAAATCGCGCTGTCAGCGTGAACGGGTGAGGCCGGGCGTCAAGCGCCGGCGCGGAGTGGGCGCCGGCGCTGGCGTCCGTCTCAGCGTTCGCCCTTGCCCGTGGAGACCGTGCGCGTGGCGCTGAAAAGTCCGGCTGCGCGCCGCGTCGCATCGGAAAAGTTGCCCCGCGCACGCGACTGTTGAAAAAATCGCGCCGTGAGTTCAGACGTGATCCAGCCGGCCAGCAGTGGGCGAGCCAAGTGCCGCGGTTGCGGGCGCGGCATTCGCGCGGCAGAGCTGCGCTTCGGAGAAGCGCTGCCAAACCCCTATGCCGAGGGTGAAGCGCTCTACTGGTTTCATCTCGCGTGCGCGGCTTGCATGCGTCCCGAGAAGTTCTTGCCCGCGCTCGCGGCCGACGCCAGCGTCATTGCCGATCGGGACTGGCTGGTGCACGCCGCCGAGGTGGGGATCGCGCATCGCCGCTTGCCGCGCCTGCTGCGGGCGGAGCGAGCGGCTTCCGGGCGAGCGCGCTGTCGCTCATGCCGCGAGCTGATGGAGAAAGATCAGCTGCGGCTCGCGCTGCAGATCTTCGAGGACGGGCGCATGAGTCCGATCGGTTCGATTCACGTCGGTTGCGCTGAAGCCTATCTCGGTACGGCCGACATCGTGGGCCGCATCGAGAAGCTGTGTCCCGAGCTCGACTCGGCCACGCTGTCCGAGCTCGAAGGGCTGCTGCGCGTGCAGCGTGCGCCGAGCCCAGAAGCGACGCCCGAGCATGCGGCCGCTGCACAGCAGGCGGGGGGTGACGGCG
>JAEUAF010000277.1 GCA_019695485.1 Sorangium sp. | reverse complement strand
CCAATGGTCTCTTGGTCGAGTGCGGCGCGCGTTCAGAGCGGCCCCGGCAACGGGGAGAGGATTGGTGTCGAGAGTGTTGGGTTGAGCGGAGTCACCCACTATCGATGTCGCCCGACTCGAAGCACCTCGCCTCTCGAGCCCTCAGGCGCGGTTCGCTGCGTAACAGCGATTGCCGCATTTCTGCCTGAAAAGTCCGTGGCTTCACTCGCTAGCGGCGAGCCTGGTTCTCAAGTAGAGTCGAAACGGCGGCTGAAAAGCGTGGACGGACAGCTGAAATTGCCCTCGGCCTTGGAAGCCGCAATGTTTCGGGCTTTTGCGAGCACGGCGGAAGCGTACGTCAATTGCATCGACCGTCAGCGACGAGTCGTGTTCTTGAACCGCACGCTGAGTCGGGATCTCTCCCAAATCCTGGGCGCGCGGCTGGAGGACTTCATCGCTGAACCCCATCGCGCACCGTTGATCGAGACGGTGGAGGCTGCGTATGCCTCGGGTCTGCCGCAGCGAACGAGCTACAGCGCCATGCTTTCGGACGGTAGTTCACGCTGGCTCGAGACGCTGATTGTGCCGTTCGTCGGGCCCGACGGAGAGCCCATGGCGCTCCAAGTCACGGGCGATCGCACGGCGGAGCGATCGCTCTCCGAGCAGCTCGACAAGAGCGAGAAATTTCGCCGACAGATCGTCGAAAACCTGCTCGATTACGTCGCGATCTTGGATGCAGAGGGCCGCTTCAGTTGGGTGAACCGCGTCGCACCAGGCCTGACCCAAGAGCAGGTGATTGGCAGCCTGATCGACGACTTCCTGGACCCCGCCGACGTCGCGAAGGTTCGGGCGTCTTTACGCTGTGCGCTCGATAGCGGGAAGCCGACGCAGTGGGAAAGTCGGGGCTACGGCGATGGCCATCGCCTGGCTTGGTTCGTTTCGTGGGCGGTGCCCCTGTTTTCCGAGGAGAACAGCCTGCTCGTCATTACTTCGAACGTGACGGAGCGCAAAGAGGCAGAGCTCGCGCTGCGCGAAAGCGAAGCCCGCTTCCGCGCGCTCGCCGAGCACTCGCCCGACTTTACGGCCATCGTCAGCAGGTCCGGCCTCTTCGAATACGTGAATCGCGCCCTTGGCGGCGTGACTGCGGATGGTTTAATCGGTCAGAGCCTCGACCTTTTGACGCGACCCGAGGAACGGCAAGCCGCGCACGCCGCGCTGGAGTCCGTGTTCGCCGCCGGCAGCCCCGCGGACTACGAGTCTCGCTCGCCGCACGACGACGGCTACTATCGCGTGCGGGTCGCCCCCTTCGAATCGACGTCGAAGGGCGAACGCGCCCTCGTGGTGATCACCGACGTCTCCAAGGAACGGGCGGACGAGGCGGCGAGGCAAAGCTTACAAGCGCAACTGCACCAGTCACAACGCCTCGAAAGTATCGGGTTGTTGGCGGGCGGCATCGCGCACGACTTCAACAACCTCCTGCAGGTGATTCAGACCAATTTACACTTCGCCCAGCGGGCGGTGGATGGCGGTGGGGCCGCCGCCGAAGAGCTGCGCCAAGCGCTGCGCGCCACTGAAAGAGCAGCCGAACTGACGACGCATCTGCTCGCCATCGGTCGGCGTCAGAAGGTGCACCCAAAGCGCGTGGACCTGGGCGATCTGGTCGCGCGTAGCGTGCGCATGCTGCGCCGGACCATCCCCGAAAGTATCCACATCGATTTTCGCTCCACGGCGCCCGGCTGTCAGGTGGCGGTCGACCCGCCGCAGCTCGAACAGGTGCTCTTGAACCTGTGTCTCAACGCGCGCGATGCCATGCCGGACGGCGGCATTTTGGAGATCTCCGTGTCTGCGGACGAAGCGTCGGACCAGGCGCTACTCCTTCAAGTGCGAGATAGCGGTCTCGGCATTCCGGTCGCGCACTTGTCGCGCATCTTCGAGCCATTTTTTACGACCAAAGGCGCCGGCTCCGGTCTGGGACTGGCGGTTGCGGCGGGGATCATTGCAGCCCACGCAGGCTCGATTTGGGCTGAGAGCAGTCCAGGGAAGGGCTCCACCTTCAACGTGCGCTTGCCTCGCGTCGAACCCGCAGAGCCACAGCCGTCTTCGCAGCCGAAGCCGCAGATGCGCGGTCGTGAAGTCGTGTTGATGGCCGAGGACGAGCCGCTGGTGAGGTCACAGGTGGTGCGCTTGTTGGCGGCGGCTGGATACGAGGTGCTCGAGGCTGAGGATGGCGCCCGGGCGGTGGAGCTCTTTCGAGAGCGGCAAGCCGATGTGAATGTCGTCTTCCTCGACGTCATCATGCCCAAACTCGACGGCTGGCAGGCGTATCTGCAAATGGCCGAGCTCTGCCCAGGCGTCCGCGTGCTCTTCACTAGCGGCTATTCTGCCAACGCTCTGCCCGACGACTTCGGGCGTCAGGGCCAGCGCTTGCTGAGTAAGCCCTACCGGCCCGAAGAGTTGCTCCATCTCTTGCGAGAAATCCTGGACCAGCCACTGGCGTAGCCCACTTGCAGCGAAGTCGGCCAATCCAACACGCTGACCAACACACCCGTAATCCGTCCCAATCGCATGTTTACCATCATGCTTTTGGGCCTGGGGGAGGGTCAAGGTTCGTGAGCTCAAGGATCGGGATCGAGGGTGAGGTCAGGCTTGGCGGGCTGCGCTGGTGCGCCCAAGTATTGGTTATTATGAGATAAACCGTGCCGGCGCGGCTCGGTTTTCGGGGCCTGGTGCGCGGGGGGCTGCGGCGTGAGAGGGGCGCGAAGGTCGGTCGAGTTGCTGCCCGCGTTCGCCGGCAGCGCTGGAAGAAGGTTGTCATTCGCCGCTCAAAGTGGCTTTCTTCGCCCCCCAATGCCCGGTGCGAGCGAGCCAGGAGATGTCCAGAGTGAAGCGAAGGCTTTCTCGACGCGCACAGCGCTGCTCGGCCTGCTCGGGCTCGTGACCTGTGTCGTCGTGACGCTCGGCGGGTTGGCGCTCGAGAGCCGCCGCTTGCCGCCCACGCCGAGAGCGAAGTTCGATCAAGGCCCGCTCCGCGCAATGCGCAAGCGGCCGGACTACGTGCTGCTCGGAAACTCGATGGTGTACACGCGCCTCGACGAGCGACTACTAAACTCCCTGATCGCGCCGCGGCGCGCGCTGATGTTGCCAGTTGGCGGTTCGATGACTGCGCTCTGGTACGTCCAGATCAAAAACTACATCGTTCGCTCGCGCTACCGTCCCAAGCGCCTGATCATCTTCTTTCGCAACGAAGAGCTGACGCGTGTGCTCGATGCGACGACGGGCTCCGACCTCCGGAATATCGAACGCGCCTCGCCCGAGGACGACCCGGTGCTGGCAGCGAAGCTCATCCCGTCTTGGAATACGCCGACCGAGCGTCTCAAATGGTTCTTTTGGCGCGAGATTCCACGTGAACGCTTGCGCGATGTCGTGGAGTCGCCGATCGAAGAGCTGGCGACGCACTTCTCCGAGGTGCTGGTGCCCGGCAGCGACCCGCGGCACCGCAAACAGCTCTCCAATTCATTGTTTGGCCAGCAGGGCGCCCGCGACGGAAATGAGAAGCCGGACCCCACGGACCTCGATCCGCGCCCGTTCGAAGTGGTGGCGAACGAGTCCTTGTTGCCGGACATCCTGGAGCTCGTCACCCAAAATCAGATCCCGACGGTGTTCGTGCGCGTTCGCACGCGGGCGCGCGCCAAAGGGCTCAAAGAACCAAAAGCGCTGCGCCGCTATACGGCGGACCTTCGAAAGTACATCGAAGGCCACGGCGCCGATTTCACCGACATGAGCCACGAGGAGTGGGAGACCTTCGCGCTGTTCGGCAACGGCGATCACATCGGCTTCCGACACACGGCCGAGTACACGCGCCTCTTCGTCGAGCACATGTCCGATCTGTTCCCCTGAGTCGACCGGCCAATGATCTTTCACAGCATCGACTACATACTCTTCTTCTGCGTGGTCCTTGCCGTGTACTGGTCGCTCAGACACCGGCTGCAGAACTACTTTCTGCTCGTTGCGGGGTATTTCTTCTACGGTTACGTAGAGCCCTGGTTCTTGATTTTGCTGTTTGCGTCCACGGTCGTGGACTTCTCGCTCGCGCTCGGCATGCAGCGCTTCCCGCAGCACAAAAAGGCTCTGGTTGTCGCCAGCATCGTGGTCAACCTGGGCTTTCTGAGCTTCTTCAAGTACTTCAACTTCTTCATCGAGAGCGTGCTGTGGGTCGCAGCGCACTCGGGCTTCTCGCTGTCCCGACCCATGCTGCAGATCGCGCTCCCCGTCGGCATCTCGTTCTATACGTTTCAGTCACTCAGCTACACCATCGACGTCTATCGGGGCAGGCTCGCTGCGCGCACCAACTTCATCGACTACGCGACGTTCGTCGCGCTGTTCCCGCAGCTGGTGGCGGGCCCCATCGAACGCGCGACGCACATCCTGCCGCAGGTCGAGAATCCACGCCGCTTCGACCCCGAGCGAGTACGCATCGGCCTCACCTGGATCTGTTGGGGTTTCTTCAAGAAGCTCGTGATCGCGGACAACGTCGCCGCCGTCGTGGGCAAGGTGTTCTTGCTATCGTCACCCGGGTTCAGCTTGCTCTGGGTCGGCACGCTGGCCTTCTGTGTGCAGATCTACGCCGATTTTTCGGCTTACACGGACATTGCGCGTGGCTCGGCGCGCTGCCTCGGCTTCGAGCTGATGCAGAATTTCAATCACCCCTACATTTCCGAGACTCCGACCGAGTTTTGGCGCCGCTGGCACATCTCGCTCTCGAGCTGGTTTCGGGATTACGTCTATATCCCGCTCGGGGGCAACCGCGTCTCGCCCGTCCGTCATTACCTGAACTTGTGGATCACCTTCGTTCTCAGCGGCTTGTGGCACGGCGCCAGTTGGAACTTCGTGATTTGGGGCGCATACCACGGGACGCTGCTCGTCATTTATCAACTGGTGGAGCGCGTGGCGCCATTTCTGATTCGTTCACGCTGGCTCAGCATCCCGCGCGTTCTCTTGTTCTTTGCGCTCACCAACGTCGGCTGGCTGATGTTTCAAGAGCAGGAAACGGCGCAGCTCTTCCGCGACCTCATGATCATGCCAGGGGCCGATTCGCTCGCGCAGCGCATCGCCGCCAGCCATTTCCTAGGCGTCGTTCTGATCTACTCGTTGCCGCTCGTCGCGGACACTCTGCTCGCCGTGTCCGGCGTCTATGCCAGGGCGCGGACTTCGCTGCCTTGGTTGCTTGCCAACGGGGCGGCCGTCGTTGCGCTCCTCGTTGGGCTCGGCTTCCTCCACTCTGGCGTGAGTAGCGACTTCATCTATTTTCAGTTCTGAGCCTCAGTAGACCTCGACTTCCGCCAAGTGCAGGAAGTTCGTCGCTAGCAGCCGTAGCCGAACGTAGCGGGCGCGCGTCGCAAGCCCGGTCTCGTTCCAGATATCGAAGGTGTCCAGGCGCTCCGCCAGTTTTCGGAAGTGCTCGCCGTCGTCGCTCACTTCGAGCAAGAGCGGGACCGCGCGCTCCGCGCAGCAGTCCCCGCGATTAGCGACGACGACACGCTGGATCGCTCGCGACTCTCCCAGATCGATGGTCACATGCTGGTTGGGCAAGGACTCAGTGTGGCAGCCGAGCGTCGTGCGATTGCCGTCCACGAGCAAGCTATGGTCCTTGCCGGCGTCCCCGAATTGCGAGGTCACGCTCACCGGGCGATGCAGCGCGAGGTTTGGCTTGGAACGCAGGGTCACACCCAGGACGAGCGCCGCCAGCACCAGCAGCGCTAGGGTCAGTCGCTTCCAGCGCTTCCAGCGGAGCTCTGGCACCGCGTTCGCGTCATCATCCAGCGGGGCGGCGAGCAGCGCTGAGAATCGACGCAGGCCAGAGGCGACGCGTTCTCGTTGGCTTTCGCTGGCGTGAACTAAGGAGAACTCCGCATCGTCACCGAGCACCGCCCGGACCGCGCTCTGCTCACCCCCAGTGAGCTCCGACCAGGCATGTTCGACTACGGGCAGTGTGAGCGCGCGCTGCCAAGTTTCTTCTGACACCAGCGAAGTCGGCGGCCGCAGGCCGGCGCGCACACAGTGACAGCGGAGCAGGAACAGCGCCTCTGCTCGTTCTAGAGCGAGCACCGCGATGTCCTGCTCACCACCGTTGCCGAGCTGCGCGCGGGCGGCGCGCGTCTGGCGCCCCCAACTAAATTCGAGCCAGCCCGGATCCTTGCTGGAGAACGCGCGCTTTTTGGCGCGCGCGATCGGCTCATCGAGCCAGAAATAGGCGCGCAGCGTGTCGATGACTGGGTTTCCGCGCGCGCTCCCTGCGGTTCGCGAGGCCTGCTCGCCTGGCGCCGAAGAACCCTCTCGTGTGGCTTTTTCCTCGTTCATAGTGCTCGCGTCTGCCCGACCTACCGAGGCCCTTCGCCTTCAGCGCCGAGCCTTTTAGCCTCGCTTCAGGGCGACCGCACCCGAGACTTCCGCCGAGTGTCGCCGCCGCGATTCCGATCGGCTTTGGAGCCTAGTCCTATTCCAGCTATGTCGGAAGGTTGTTCCAGCAAGGTTGGCGCAGGGGCGACGCCGACTTGCTCGCCCCGGGGTTCGCACGCTAGTGAGGGCCTGTGGATGCGAAGCCGGGGGGCGGAATCTCAGAGAAGTTCGGGGCAGGTTGGGCGATGTGGGTTGGAGCGAGCGTGACGGGTCTGGTTGAACGAAAAGAGCGCGTCCGGCGCTGGAAGTGGTGGCCGTTGGTCGCAGCGCTGCTCTTCACCGAGTTCGTCTACGCGTTCCTGCTGTCGGCCGGCAAGATGACCCTGCCTTGGCCGTCGATCATGGACTTCTACGATCAGCTCGCTGAGGGCTTTCGTGGCGGCCACCTCTACATCCCGCTCGAGCCGCACCCTCGCTTGCTTGCCGCG
Source organism: Sorangium sp. (assembly GCA_019695485.1). Lineage (GTDB taxonomy): Bacteria > Myxococcota_A > Polyangia > Polyangiales > Polyangiaceae > PMG-095. The sequence continues at coordinate 5,927 of JAEUAF010000277.1, read as the reverse complement.
CCAAACCCGTACGACTCGAGAGTGGGCGACTACTGGTTGGTCGACGCTACACTCTATCGGGGGCGGTATTACCTCTACTGGGGTCCTGTCCCTGCGTTGATTCAGGCCGTTGCGAAGGCGGCGCTCGGCATCCGGCGCATCATTGGCGACCAGTACCTCGTCTTCTTTTTTGCGAGCGTGGGCTCGCTCTCTGGGGCGTATCTGATCCGCCGCGTCGCGCAGCGCTTCGCTAGCGGGGTCTCGCCGCGGCTGATCGCCGCTTGTGCTCTGGCGTTCGGCCTTGCCAACCCTGCGCCGTACATGGTCGCCAACCCCGGCGTGTATCAGGCGGCCATTCTCGGCGCTCAGGCGTTTTGGGTCACCGGTCTTTGCTTGGCTTTCGAGGCCGTGAATTTGTCGGAGTGGAGCTCGCGTCGCAACTACTTGCTCCTGGCGAGCGGTGTCGCTTGGGCGCTCGCCGTCGGCTGCCGCATTTCGCTGAGTCTCGCGGTCGGACCGCTCGCGCTGCTCACCGTGTGGTGGACTTGTCTGACTGAAACGGCTCGCCTGCGTCGCTTCATCGCAGATGCGCTCTGGCTCGGGACGCCAATCGCGCTCGGCGTCGCACTGCTGCTCATCTACAACAAGCTGCGCTTCGACGGTTGGTTCGAGTTCGGGATGAAGTACGCCGTCAGCTGGTGGCCCTACCGCTATTCCACGAGCTACTTGCTCCCGAATCTCGAAAGTTACTTTCTGCGCGCGCCGCTGTTTCGTTGGCAATTTCCTTACCTGATTCCAACGCTCAAGCATGGTGCGGCTCCGATCACCGACTGGTTGGGGCACCCGCCAGGCTATCTGGTGCTCGAGCCGACGATCGGGGTGTTGTATGCGGTGCCTTATGCTGCCTTGGCTCCGGCCGCCATCGCCGCCACGCGGCGCAAGTTCGGGGCCGGGTTCTTTCGGCACCAGGGGCTGCCAGGCGCGAGCGATAGTCATCGGCGTCGGGCTCAGGTCTGGTTCGTGCTCGCAACCTTGTTCGGCATGACGCCGTTCTTGATGTCAGGGGGCATTTACTTTGCCACCATGCGCTACCTTGGCGACTTCACGGATTCGCTTCTCCTGCTGGCTATCTTCGGGCTCTTCGTCGTCTATGGGAGGACCGACGGGTTACGCTGGGTGCTCGCTGCGCGGCGTCGAATCGTGCAGGTGTTGCTGGCAGTGGGCGTGGTGTCGAGCCTGATCATCGGCTGCGACGATCGCCATTTCCGGGAGACGAATCCGAAACTGCGCGAGAAGGTTTTCGGGGCCCTGTCTTTCTCCGACGAGGCCCCCTGACAACGCGCCTCACACGCGGGGGGCAATCGGCGCCCTCGCGCGCCGCCCCCAGGCAACGAAGAGCGAGAGCGCGACCAGTAAGAAATTGAACGGCGTGTTCGCTGCCTCGCCTCGCGAGAGGTGGAAGGCGATCGCGGACGCCTGGAGCGCGCAGCAACCGAGCGCGCTGAGGACCGTCAGCCCGGGCAGGATGCGCGTGACCGACGGCAGCAAGACGCCAAGCCCACCCAACAGGTCGAACGCGGCGGTGGCATAGAGCAGCGCCGGCGAAACCTGTCCGGCCCAAGGAATCATCGCGGCGAGCTTGGGGATGGGTGTGGCTAGTTTCCAAATGCCGGTGCCGACGAAAGTCAGGGCCAAGAAGCCTTGGACGATCCAGAGGGCAACCCCGAGGCGAGTGCTGGGTTTGGCGCGCGAGTTCGACATGACGCCGTTTCCTATACCCTGTTGCCGTGCCGGAGTGGCAGCGCGAGCTTGCGCTCGCGCTCTGAGTTCGCCTCCGTGAGCCCCTAGTCGCGCGCGATATTCAGGAAGTGATCGAGGATCTGGAAGTGGTCTTCGAAGAGTTCTTCGGCCATGTCTGGTAGCTCCGCAATCGGGATCCAGCGCGCCGCCGCTGCGTCGTCCGCGCCCTTGACCGCGGGCAACTCGAGCGCGCTGAGTGCAAAGTGGTGGGCATGGGTAATCGTGCGGCCGCGTTGACTGCGCGCTGGGTGGTCGAACACGGATACGCCGCGGAAGGCAGCCGCGAGCTCGGCTTCGCTCAGTGCGAGCAGGGTTTCCTCCTTCAGTTCGCGGATCGCGCCGGCCAACAGCCGCTCTGCGCCTTCCAAAAAGCCCCCCGGCAAGGCCCATAGGCCTTGTCCGGGGGCGCGGCCGCGCTGCACGCAAAGCACGTGGCCGAGCGCGGTCACTACGGCATCGACGGTGACGAACGGCCCCGTGCCCCAGGTTTTGCGACTGCGCTCGAGCGCGGCGAGCTCGGCAGCGAGACGAACATACTCAGCGGTTCCGCGAAAAGTGCGCAGGAACTCGAGCACGGGCAGCGGCACCAGCGCGCAGAGCTCGGCGGGCAGCGCGCTTCCGCTCGCAAAGTAGAGGTGTCGGAGAGCGGTTGCATCCGCGGCAATCTGACGCGGCAGCGTCACCTGCTTCCATTCGGGGAAGAGGCCGAGGTAGGCACTCGAATCATCCTCCCCGGCGCCAACGAGCGCGATGCCTCGGCTGCCAGCCTGGCTCCTCACCGCCGCCCCCAACGCCCGCGCCCAGCGAGCTTCATCGTAGTAGTCTCGCACGTTCGTGAACGACACCCGCGCGCGGAGCGCTGGGTCGAGGCTCGACTGAATCATCGCGATTCGCTCCTCGGCGCTGAACGGACTTCTCACCAGTCGAGGTCCGTGCGCCGACGCGACTACGACACATACCTTCGGCGCCAGCTCGAGCGCTCTGCGTACTAAGTCAGCGTGCCCGTTGTGGAACGGCTGGAAGCGACCAACGACGACGGCGAGCTCGAAATCGTACATGGCACTAGTCATGAATGTCCTCGTATGCTGCGGCAATCGACAGCTGCCTTCCAGCGAAGACCGCGCCGCCCACGCACGAGAAAGCGGCTCGTCCAAATCAAAGGGGATGCTAGCGTCAGGCCTAGCGCTGGAACACTTGGCGTAGGTATGCAAGGTAGGTTTGATCCTCGCAGAGGGTCTTGCCGGGGGCGTCCGACAGCTTGGCGACGGGCTGCCCGTTGCAAACCACGAGCTTCATCACCAGGTTGAGCGGCGCGATTGGCGTGTCGTTGCTCAGGTTGGTGCCGATGCCGAAGCTCGTCTGCACGCGACCCTGGAAGTGCCTAAAGAGCTCCAGCGCGCGGGGTAAGTCGAGCGAGTCCGAGAAGACCAAGCGCCGCGTGCTCGGCTCGATGCGTAGCCGCTTGTAGTGGGAGATCGCCTTTTCGCCCCACGCCACCGGGTCGCCCGAGTCATGACGCAGACCGTCGAACAGCTTGGCGAAATACAAATCGAAATCGGACAGGAACGCGTCCATGGACACCACGTCCGTCAGCGCAATCCCGAGGTCCCCCCGAAATTCTTGAACCCAGCCCTCGAGGGCCGCCTTTTGAAAATCGCGTAAGCGCGAGCCGAACGCTTGGTACGCCTGCAAGTACTCGTGCGCCATGGTGCCTATGGGCGTCAAGCCGAAGCGCTTGGCAAGATAGACGTTCGAGGTGCCGCGGAAGTGCGCCGACGCGGCGCTCGAGAGGCGCTCGACCACGTGCTCTTGAAAGGCCGCCGAACAGCGACGACGCAGACCGAAGTCGAAGAACACGAACGGATACTCCCCCCGACGAGAGAGCGCGTCGCGCTCCGCAGCCAGAAGGTCGATCTTTTGCTCGAGGCGCGCCTTGGCCACGGCGAGAGCGTCAGCCGAAAGCAGGCGTCGAAAGTAGAGCTCACTGACGATGTAGAGCACGAAGATTTCGAAACCCATGACGTGAACCAGCGGCCCGCGAGCCACGATCTGGAGCGTGGGCCCGACGGCCTCGACGTGGATGAAGCGTCGCTGAAAGCGAAACAGCGACAAGAAGTCCGCGAAATCACTCTTGATGAAGCGGAGCCCTCGCAAATAACCAAGCTCATCCTCCGTGAAGCTCAAGCCGCACAAGTGATCGAGCTCGCGCTCCACGGCCGGCAACAGCTCGCTCAGCGGGAACGCGGGCTTGCTGCGGCAGACGAAGCGGTACTCGGCCTCAGCGGCCGGGTGACTGTGCAAGAGCGCTTGCCACATCGTGAATTTGTAGAGGTCGTTCTCTAGCAGGCTGCGCACGACGGGCGTTTCGTGTTGGCTGATCATCGGATTCCCGCGTTTGCCATCTCCCGCAAGTCTTGCTCGACTTGCGTGGCCGTCTTGAGCGCCACGCCGCGCGCGCCCATGTCGGCGACGAACGCTTCGAAGCTCGCCTCGAACCCGGAGACCGGGCTCATACAGTCAGTGAGAAGCACCAGCCGACGCGCTTCTTCGGGACTCAACTGAAGCACGAGATGTTCAGTCGTGGCTTTGACGCAATGGCTACCGGCTTCGCCCGCGATCAGCAAGAGATCGGCTTGCTTCAGCTCGGCGACCAACGCCGTATTTAGCCCCGTATCCGGATCGGACGGGTCCGGCACCTCGGCTTGAATGGCGCTGTAGTGCTCCGTCCAGGGATTGGTCCCTTTGGTGACCTTGCTCACGCTACCGAGGCAGCGTTCCTCCCAAGCGTTGTAGGCCGCGCGCACCTCGGCGTGCACGTTCTGCCCCCAGCTTCCGATTTCGCAATGCACAGGCCACACCATGTGTTGGTAGCGGCCCTGCCGTTCGAGCGCCTCTAGGTAGGCGAGGGCTCGCTCGCGAGCGGACCCTGGCAGCCGCGGCGTGAAGCGCCCCGTGCGCACGTCTTCCAAAGAGATCAGCGTGAAGGGATTGACCGCGCCGCCGTCGGCTGTTTGCCAAAACAGGGGGTGAGCGATGTCTAAGCGCTGATGGCTGTCGAGCGTGATGGAAATGTTGCTGATCGCCGGGCCAGCTCGCTCGATGAGTTGCGCCACGCGCAGCAGGTCTTGGTGTGAGCCAGGGACAGGTAAAGCCGGCGTGGCCCGCCCGCCTCGCGGCAATTCCGGGCACCAGGCGGCTGGCAGATCGCAGAAGTCGTTCTGCGGATCGATAATCAGAAGGTGCGTCTTTCGCTTGGCCATCGTGCCCTGCATCCTAAGTCACTTAGTTGCATCATGCAACTAATAAAGTTTAGCTTTCGATCGGTAGTTTTATCGAGGATCTGGGCGGGGGTTCAGTAGTGGGTTCCAGCATGCTACTAAGGGGCTCAGAACTCGGTCCGAGGCCCATGTCGTCGAAGATCATCTGCTCCGTGGACGTCGTACTGCTCACGCTGAGTAACAGCTCCCTCAAGGTCGCCCTGCTCGAGCGCGACCACGACCCCTTTCGCGGCGTTCTCGCGCTGCCCGGGGGCTTCATCCACCCCGACGAAGATCAAGACACCGAGGCCGCGGCGGCCCGCATGTTGCGCGACAAGGCTGGGATCCAGAGCCCATACCTCGAGCAGCTCGGCACGTTTTCCGGTCGCGGGAGAGATCCGCGCGGTTGGTCGCTTTCAGTCAGCTACTACGCGCTGGTTCCAGGGGCCGTCGTGCAGGCCAGCGAGCGGCCCGGGATCGTGTTGCACCCAGCGGACGATGTCGACTGGCTGCCCTTCGACCACGCGCAGATCGTCCGCGCGGCGCTCACCCGCGTGCGAGACAAGAGTAGCTATTCGTCGCTGCCGGTGTACCTGTGCGGGGATACCTTCACACTGCCCGAGCTACAGACCGTGTATGAGATCCTGCTAGGCGAGCCCATCAACAAAGTGAGCTTCCGCCGCAAGATGGACGAATTAGAAATCCTGGAACCCATCCCGGGCGCGCAAAAGGCAGGCAAGGCGCACCGCCCGGCGCAACTGTATCGGCTCCGTAAGCAGTTTCGTCGCAAGCTGTCGCTGACCGATCGCGGCATCAATCCGGGTTGAGGAGCTAAAAGTTCGCGGCAAGGCCGAAGGTGCGTATTCCGACGTGATCTGATCGGCGTTCCGA
>JAEUAF010000151.1 GCA_019695485.1 Sorangium sp. | reverse complement strand
TGGGCGCGCGACGCGGCGAAGCTCAGGTCCATGCGATTCGCGAACAGCGCTAGTCCGAGCAGCGCGAGCGCGCGCTCGCGCGGCTCGCCGGCTGCACGCAGCGCGCGACCGAACGCTTCGGCGTGGGCGGAACTCGCATATTCCTCGCGCTTGTACGCTGCGAACGGATCCCGCTCGTTAGCGAAGTAGCCTACGCGCTCTGCGAGCTGTCGATAGGCGTAGGTCTCTGCGAAGAACCAATCCGTGTCGAGCCAGCCCTGCCCGCTGCGGGAGAGTACCTCTTTGCGCCAAGTCAGGCCGTGCGGCGCCATGGCGGCGACCTGGGGGAGGGGCGCGCCGCTCCGAATGCCGTCTCGGAGTTCGCTGAGCGCGGTCACGATCTCGTGCGAGTAGTCCGCATTACGGCTCAGCACCTCATCGATGATGGCTGGCACCCGCACTGCCATCGTGTGATGCGCGAATGGATGCTCGGGGCTGGTCCGGATTCGGGGCGGCGGCTCGGCGCTGAGGGGACTTGGCAAATCATGCGGTTTGTCGCACGGGGGGTCGACGCCCGCAAATCGCCCTCGAAACTGGCCGCGCAGCAGGCCTCCTCGCCCGAGCGGTGCCCCCTCGCCCTCCAGGGGCGGGCCGCGAGCGAAGTTATTGCGTGCGGGGCGTGACGTTCGGCAGCTAGTGCGCGCGCGGCGTGACGTCCGGCAGCTCCCGCGCGCGCAGCGTAACGTGGGCGCTGAGTTTCCTCGCCCCTTTGCCTAGAGTTCCGCCGAAATCTGCACACTCGCGGCAACGCGGCCCCCCGCTTCCGCAGTTGGCTGATGCTCGGCAGCTCTACGCGCGGCGTGGCACGAGATCTGCTCTGGTGAACAGCATGGCCCGCCTGACGCATTCCCTGATGGCACTAGTCGCGGCAGAACTTTTGGCGCTGCACGCTTCCGCGCAAGTTCCGCTCCGAAACGGAGCGTCGAACCTGCTCGCCATTCCAGCCACGCCTGGCCCCGCGGAGACCCGAGCCTCGGACGCCGCACCGCCGCCGGAGGATGCGCAGCGGGCTCCCGCTGAAGCTGAGGCGGCTCCTCCAGCCGCAGAATCCGATGCATCCGCGACGGAATCACCCGCAGCAGCCGAGTCGCCTCTGCTCGGCGCGAGGAGGCATGCTGGCAGCAGCAGCGCCTGGCTCTCGCCGAGTTCACGGCAGGATCGCATGGAGGACCGCGCCTCGCGCGCGTTGCCGCGCGGCGCCTATGAGCATGACGGCTTCTACGTGCGCTTCGGGCTCGGTCTGGGTGGGTTCACCGATGGCATGCGCTCGCGAGACTCGAACATGGCGTACGAGCGCAGCGAAGGCCAAATCGGCGGCATTGCATCAGTCGGCGAGCTGATGTTGGGTGGCGCGGTCACGCCGCGTTGGGTGGTTGGCGGCGGCGTTTGGACATCCACCGTGCTCACCTCCAGCTATTCGCACACGAACGGCGACGCGATCCCGAACGATCTTCAGAAGCCTGACAATTTCACGCTCGTAGGGCCGTTTGCAGATTGGTACCTACGCGCGCAACCAGGCGGCGGTCAGGCGGGAGGCTTCCACTTGCAGGGCAGCCTGGCCGTCGCCGTCTTGAACGGATTTCGCGCTGATCAAGTTCAATCCAACGACAACCAGCGCGTCGCGGTCGGTGCCGGAGCCATGTTCGGCTTCGGCTACGAGTGGTGGGTGGAGAAGCAGTGGGGGGTCGGAGTGCTCGCGCGTGTGACCGCGGCGGGTCTGGCAGAGAAGGACCAGCGTAAGGAGGTCTGGTATCACGGTGTTGCAACGTTCCCCGCGTTGCTCTTCACAGCAACGTATAACTAGGACTCGCGCCTCACGCCCGCTGCGATTTTCCCCATCGCGGTGGGTATGAGCCGCGGGCTACGCTTCCGAAATGGGTCGGTTAGATCGCCGCATCTGGCACCGCTTCTTCGTGCTCGCGAAGCCGTACTGGTTCTCGGACGAAAAGCGTGTGGCGCGCGGGTTGCTCGCGTTGCTCGTGCTGCTCCTGCTCGGGGAAACCGAGTTTGCCGTGCTGTTCAACGAGCAGTCGGGGGAGTTTACGTCTGCGCTCGCTGCCCGCGACGGCGGGCGTTTCTGGCACTCCATTCATCTATTCATGGGGCTCCTGCTGGTAGCCGTGCCCATCTACGGCTTTTACTATTTCGTGAGGGACAAGCTCGCGATCCATTGGCGCCGCTGGCTGACCCATCACCTGCTCGGACGCTATTTCAGTCACCGCGCGTTTTACGCGCTGACATCGAACAGCGACGTCGACAATCCCGATCAGCGCATCGCCGAAGACGTGAACGCCTTCACCCAGAAGTCGCTCAGCTTCTTGTTGATCGCGGTGAGCGCCCTGCTGCAACTCTTGGCGTTCAGTCGTGTGCTGTGGTCGATTTCACGGGAGCTCGTGGTGTTCCTGGTGGTCTATGCGCTCTTGGGGACGCTGGTCACGTTTCTGGTGTTCGGTAAGCCGCTGATCGGCTTGAACTTTCACCAGCTGCGGCGGGAGGCCGATTTCCGATTCAGTCTGGTGCGCGTCCGCGAAAATGCCGAGTCAATCGCGTTTTATCGAGGCGAAACCGAGGAGGCGCACCAGGTGAAGCGCCGCTTTCACGCGCTATTCGCGAACTTCAATCGACTCATCAAGTGGACGCTTGGCCTCAATCTGTTTCAGTACGCCTACAGCTTCGTTACGCTGATCCTACCCGGAATCATCATCGCGCCCCGCGTGTTGTCGGGGGAGCTCGAGGTGGGTCACGTGGTGCGCGCCGCCGGCGCCTTCGCAGCCATTCTCGCGGCGCTCACCGTGTTCGTGGACAACTTCGAGACCCTGAGCAAGTTTGCTGCGGGAATCGACCGCCTCGATTCGTTCACGAAAGCCCTCAGGGCACAAGGGAGTCACCACAAAGCAGGGCCGCTCATCGAGCGAGCCGACGGCATCGAGCTCGTCCTGCACCACCTCACGCTTCATACACCCAACTATCAGCGCACACTGGTGACGGACTTGTCGCTCGCCATCACGCGCGGCGAGGGACTGCTCATCGTCGGCGAGAGCGGCGGGGGCAAGAGCTCCCTGCTGCGCGCGATCGCGGGGATCTGGAACGCCGGATCGGGAAAGATCGTGCGTCCGGAGCTGTCGGAGATGCTGTTCTTGCCACAGCACGCCTACATGATCCTGGGCGACCTCAGAAGTCAGCTGCTCTACCCGTCCAAAGACCGCAGTGTTGCAGACGAAGAGATCCTCAGCGTGCTTCGCAAGGTGAACCTGGGCAATCTCACCGAACGCTTCGGCGGGCTCGACGCGGAGCTCGACTTCAGCAAAGTGCTCTCGCTCGGCGAGCAGCAGCGCTTGGCGTTTGCGCGAGTCCTCCTCAATCGGCCGCGCTACGCCATCCTCGACGAAGCCACTAGCGCGCTCGACGCCGAAAATGAGGCAAACTTGTACGCTACGCTCGCCGCGACTTCCACCACGTTGGTCAGCGTGAGCCATCGCCCGACACTGCTCAAGTATCATCGCCAAGTGCTCGAGTTGAAGGGCAATGGCGCATGGCAACTGTTCCGCGCCGAGGACTACCGCTTTCGCGAGTGACGACCGACGTCGCCGCTGTTCCGAAGTGGGAAAGGTCTGTGCTAGCGTGGCCGTGAATGTGGTTCCTGGGAGCGGTCGTTTACTCGGTGCTCGTTCTTGGCGTCGTCTTCGTGACCGAGGGCGGCACGCGTCTCGCTGCGAGACTGGCCTTCGTCCCTGATTTTCGGTGGTTCGCGGGCGCGCCCGCCGAGGCGTCTCTGGTTCGTCGCGCGTTCGTGCGGCTCGGGGGAACGATCGGCCCGTTCCTTCTCTCGGTTCTCATCTATTTCTGCGCAGCTTTTCTCGGCGGCAGCGAAGAGCCGACGACGACGGTCGAGGTGATGCCTGGGCCGGCGCGGGAGGCGGGAATGCAGAGCGGTGATCGCATCGTCGGCATCGACCGCGTCAAAGTCGACGAGTGGGGCGCCGTGCGGCCCGCATTTCAGTCCCGGACAGGGCCCGTGAACGTCGAGATCGCGCGCGCAGACAAGCACGTGACGCTGTCGATTACGCCGGATCTCGAGCACCGTATCGGTATTCGTCCCATTTACGGAAATCGTGCCGTGGGCGCGCTGCCCGCTCTCGCGCAAGCGGTGACAGCGCCGTTTCGCGTCGCCGGCGCGTTGCTGAAGCAGACGCTCGCCGTGAGCAGCGAGCCGGTTCAGCTGACTGGGCCGGTCGGCATCGTGCGCGAGGTCAGCTCGAGCCATGCCGCGGGATCGATGGGTTTGTTCATCGCAAACCTGAGCGCCTATCTCTGGCTACAGGTATTGGGCGTGCAGCTTTTTGACGTCGTCACGCTCCTCGTCTTTCGCGCCTCGCATCGAGAAGTTGCCGACGCCCCTGATCAAAGCTTGCGGCTCTGCCGATTGCGGCAAAGCCTGGTGATTGCGCTCGCTGCTTACTTGTTGCTCGTGGCGCTGTGCGTGCCCCTGGATCTCGTGCCGGGCGCGCACTTTGGCCTACCGGCTCTCGTGCTTGCCGCGGGAGCGCTCGCCATCTATCCGTTGATCTGGATAGCGGCGACGTGTCTGTGGCCGCACGGGTCGGCGCGGGTGCCGTGGATCATCGCCTCGCTGGTGCCATGCATCGCGCCGGTCGCAGCGGCGTGGCTGTTCGTGCGGCTTGGTCGCGCGCTCAGCGAGCGCGGCTTCAAGGTCGGATTTTGGCGCGCAGCGCGCGCTTGAAGTGCTGATGCGACTAGCGTCGCGCGGCGGCTTTCGCCAAGCCCGCACAGCGGCGAGTCAACCAAATGACCAACGAAAAGTGGGCGACAGCACGCGGGGCGCGCGCTAGATTCCGCTCGCGTTTGGTGGAGCCAAGGTTTGGCCATTTGACCCGCTCAGGAGGGTTCATGATTCGCGAGATCAATCGATCTGTATGGGTGTTCACGTTAGGAATCTGGGCAACGATCGGCTGTAGTGCTGCTGCTGACGGCGATCCATCCGTCGACTCGAAGACGGACGCGCTCAGTCGCGCCGCCGCATGCGGCCACCGTCGCTACGGCGGGCATGGGGAGCATTGCGACAAGGGGCACGCTTGTCCGCCGCCGGTCCAACAATTTTGCGGCGGAATCGCGGGGATTTCGTGTCCCGGAGGGGGCGCTTGCGTGGATGACCCCAGCGACAGCTGCGATCCCGCAAAGGGCGGCGCGGATTGCGGTGGAATCTGCAGCTGCGTCGAGACTGTGCTGTGCATCCAGGGCTCGCACTTCGACTCGTCTCCCGCGGTCTGTGCGTGTGTGCCCGACGCCGATCCATGCGCCAGCGTGCGCTGTGCTGCGGGGACGCATTGTGTGGCGAGTGGATCGAGCGCCGCGTGTCAGCCCGACGCGGTCACTTGCGGGGGCATCGCGGCGCGCCCCTGTCCTGGTTCCGGTCGCTGCGCGGACGACCCCAACGACAACTGCGACCCCGCGAACGGTGGCGCCGATTGTGGCGGGATCTGCAGCTGTATCGAGACCGTACTCTTCGTGCAGGGCCCGCATTTCGATTGTTCGCCCGCAGTTTGCGCGTGCGTAGTCAATTCGAAGTAGTCGCGCGAGTCCTTGTGTCCTAAAGGGGGCGGTGCTCGCCGCCCCCTGCGTCCATATCGCGTGGTCGGTGGTTCGCGCATTGCTCGCCTCGTGGGTGTGCGAAATGGGTCACCAGAACGTCACGTTCACTGCATAGACAGGACTCCGCCGTCGTCGTCTCATGGCGGAGCGATGAGCGAGCCCGAGGCCTTGCCGGTTCGACTGTTTCGATTTGGTCGCGCGCTGGTGGTGGGTAGCGGCGCGACACTCACGGATTTCTCGGTCTTTACGACGTGCGTGCGCGCATTTGGTGTGGCTCCTGTCACTGCGCGCGTGCCAGCGCTGATCGCCGGGGCGTGTTTCCAATTCTTTGGAAACCGCAGCTTCACGTTCCGAGCGCAGCGCGGCAGTCTGTCTCGCCAGGCGAAGCTGTTCGTCGTCGCCGAAGGGGTGACGCTGCTCCTGAACATTGGCGCGTTTCGCCTCTTGTTTGCCCGCATCAGCCGGTTGCCGCCTGAAGTAGTGGGTTTCCTCGGGACGTTCCTGGTGTTCGTGGGCTTTGCCTATCCGGTGCGTCGGCTCGTCGTGTTTCGCATGCCCGGAGGAGGTGTGCGGCAGTAGCGTACGGGCATCAATTGGCGCAGCCCTCCGCTGCTTTCGGGCAGCTGGCCTCGTGCGCCGCGCCCAGCTTTCGACTGAAGTACTGGTTCCAGCGGCCAAGCCAGGCTTCGCCCACCAGTGGCGAGACGTCGGTCTGTTGCGCGGTGAAAGACAGGCCTGCGGAGAACGGAGTGAATGCCGCAAGCTGAATCAAAACTGCCCCGCGGAAGCCGTCAGGAAAGCTTTGAAACGTTCCCACGGACACGGTGGGCCCGGCGGAGAGGTGTTCCAGCCGGAAATCAGTCAACCGGCAGACGCGAGCTACCGAGCCCTTCAATTCGGGCTCCCGCACAGGGAAGATCGACGACACCCAGTGCGGCAAGGTCCCATCGGCTGCAAGCACGCTGAACGCCGGAGAAGCGTCGCGGGCGCGCGCCGCAAACCCTGCATGAAACCCCAGCGTTTCCCCGAGCTCGGCGCGCAGTCCATCGAGTTTGACCGTCGCCCACCAATCATGCACCGGATCCAGCGTCGTGAAGAGAGCCGCGTCCGTGAGCCGCAGAACCGCTGAGCCTGTGGCCGTACGCTTTTGAAAATCCAGCGCGTCGAGCAGCATCGAGCTCGTCAAGTCGGTGGCGAAGCGAGTGGCGCCGATGCGCCCCTGAGAGCCTGGCGCCGAGACGCTGAGCTTGGCGTTCCCCTCGTCACGCACTTTCTCGAGCTGGTAGCGGAGGTCGAGCTTCGGCACCTCGATGCTCCAGCCCTTGCTGGAACTCTGGCCCTGGCTAATGCGCGCGCTGTCTAGGGTTACGATCCCTTCGGCAGTGGAGCGCTCGTCGTTGGGGTCGCCCGCGATGCGCGAATCGACGCCGATGCTCGCCACGGTCGTTACGTCACCCCAGCGCAGGCGCGCATTGGAGAAGTGAGCCGCGAGGTGCCGTTCCTTCGTCCCGCCGTCGACTTCGGTGTCCGCTTCGAGTCGACTGCGCGCCGTTTGAAACCAAGGGCAGTCGTCAGGCTCCGCCGCGTCCCGTGCCAGGATTGCTTCGGTGGTGAGCAGCAGATGCACCGCGCTCGCTGCACGATTGGCCCTTGTGGGTGCAAACCGAGCCTCCCAATGCGGATCGAATGCGACGCGCACGCCGCCGGCGGTCACGACGAGCTTGTCCAAGTCACCCTGCAGAACGCCCTCCAAAGCTCGGCCCGGATAGCTCGTCAACCGAGTGCGGAGCGGCATCCGGCGCGCAATGACGTGAGTGCTTCCACTGACGAAGTCGAGGGCTCCGAAAGCGCCGACGGCGTCAAGGACCGTGCGACGGCTTCTGGTTGACTGAGAGAGGGTGCCATGCGCGAGCAGTGACGTTTGAAGCCTGGGCTCGCCCGCTCGGCCGACGAGCTCGGGCGCGTTCAGTGCGAATCTCAGCTTCTGTCCTTCGAGATCAGATGAGGCTACTAGGTCAGCGCGCGCGCGCGGCGCGGCGAG
>JAEUAF010000130.1 GCA_019695485.1 Sorangium sp. | reverse complement strand
TGCTCTCGCGCTTGGCACGCCGGCGACCGCCCGCTGCGTGCTCGTCGGCGCGCTGCTGGTGCCGCGCGAAGCGGGGTGCGCGTTGACGGCGGCCCGTGGTGTCCCGGAACGCTGAGGCCCGCCCCAGGCGAGATAGACCAAACTGAGTCCGAGCGCGATCCCCAGCCAAGGCCGCAACGAAGGCCTTTGCGCGCGTGGCAGGAGAGCATTCACGACGACTCTCGAGACACTCTAGCGCAGGGCGGAAAATTGGCTAAAAAAGCAGCCGCATTCGGGCAGCGTCATTCGCGAATGACGACTGCGGTGCCCTCGCCCATATCACTGCCTACATTGATGCCATGCCAGCCTTCCGGGAGGGGCGGATCGGTCCACTGGAAAACGACGCGGGCGTCGATTGGAGACAAGTTCACGCAGCCGTGGCTGCGCGCGCTGCCGAACACGTCGTGCCAATACGCGCCATGCAGAGCGTAACCCGCCGCGAAGTATTGAATCCAGGGCACGTCACGCAGCTCGAACCCAGCCGCCCCGCGACGTACCGTGATGCCATACTCGGGATCGCGCCCCTTTTCGATGTTCAGCAAGCGCCGCCGATCCTGCTCGTCGAGCTTTTCGCCGCGAGACTGCGCCTGCTTGAGCCTCTCGACGGTCGCAGCCGCCGATGGCGACGCCGAGCTCGTTCGCGAGCGCGCTCCGCCCGAAACGCTTGAGTTCTCTTCCGAGTCCATCGCAGCCGCCACATGCTTGCTCTGTAGGTGGAAGGTACCGCGCGGCGTGGATAGCGTGGTCTTTGGGTCGCCTAGCTTGTCGCGCCCGCTCGAAATCAGCGTGGCGTACACCGGACGCTTGCCCTCGTAGAGAACGAGGGTCTGCGAGGTGATCGAAATGTCGATCCATTTCTCGCCTTTTTCCGCGAATTCGGGCAATGCGGGCGGCTTGTCGACGACCGCGAGATCGGCGCCTTTCAGCCACACCGTTTTGTCTTTGAGCGTTTGGTAGTAGCGCTCGTTTTGTTTGATGCGGGCCTTGCCCGATAGCGGAACAACGACGCGGCGCGGTAGGTCTTCGCCCGGGCGGGCCTCGTCCTTGTCCTTAATCAAGCGATAGGTGTGTGCGCCTTCTACAATCACCCAGGCGAACGGCAGCGCGGCGTTGGGCCCGAGTTCGATGCCGTGAAACGCCGAACCCGTATCGGGCTTGACCTTCGTCGTCGGCACGAGCCTAAGATCCACTGTGACCCCGAAGCGCCGCTCGAGGCCGTCGCTCGAGGCCATGAACGCGCCGACGAAGCTCAAGCCGGTCTTGCGCCGCGTGCGGTCGGCAAAGATGCTCGACTCGGGCACCGCGAAGCCCGACACATTCGGGATCTGGCGCCCGTTCTCGAGCCAAAACGGCACTGGATCGCTGGGGCCGGTGCCGCCAAATAGCTCATTTTCGCTGAGCTCCGGGGAACTTCGGAAGCCCGCTTCTGGCTTGAGCCCAGGTCTCGGATAGCCGCGTGCGTCGAGCGGGACGTCGTTCGCGCCAGGGATCACCTTCTGAACTTCCGTATGGTGTTCGGCATACCAGGCGAGGTGCTCTTCGAGCTTGAACTCGACCTTGTTCTGCTCCGCTCGCGACGGTACGCGCAGGTAGAGCGGCGAGGTCGCGCGCACGAAGCCGTACTTGTAAGGTAGCGGCTTGCTGAGGTCGGGTCGTCGACTTGCCGCGCGTACGAGCGGAGCCTCCAAATCGATGGTGGCCTCGTCGGTGCACACGTAGCCCATCGGGTACACCCGATAAAACGAGCCCTTGCAGCCCTTGCCCTTAACGGGCTCTGGGTCCCGCGCGAGCGTGCCGCCCAAACGAACATAGCCCAGCCGTCGTGACGCGGTATCGGCCAGCTTGTAGACCGTGGTCGCGATCGCGGTTGCGGCGATGCGAGACGCGCTCACGGGTGCCTTGGTATCGAGCTCGCCGTGGTCGACGACGACGGCCGAGATCGGCGCGGCGGAGGCGGAGGGGCTCGCACTCGGCCCCCCCGTGGGCCCCTGGCTCTTGCCGTGGCATGCGGCCAAAAGCAGGCTAAAGGCCGCCGCGGGGGCCCCAAAAGCACGTGCTCTGTCTCGAAGTGCGAATACCACGCCGCCCCGTCATATCGCGGGTTTGCCTGAGATCAAGCGTCCCCCTCACCGGCGAGCCCCGAAATCCGAACGCTTCGAGCTATTGACGTACTCGGCGCGTGCCGGCGCCAGAGGGAGAGGCTAGGCTCCGGCCCTCGAATCCCCCATGCCGACCTACGCTCTCGTCACCTTCGGCTGCCAGATGAACCAGCACGACTCGGATCGCATCGGGGAGGTGTTGCGCCGGGCTGGCTACGAAGAGCGCCCTAGCCCCGAGCAGGCTGATTTGGTGCTCCTCAATACCTGTTCGGTTCGCGAAAAAGCGGAGCAGAAGCTTAGGAGCGAGGTCGGGCGCCTCGGCATGCTGAAGCGCGAGCGGCCGAGTCTGGTGATAGGCGTCGCGGGCTGCGTCGCGCAACAAGAGGGTGAGCGGTTACTGAAGCGAATGCCGCAAATCGATTTGGTGATTGGCCCGGACTGCATCCCCGACTTGCCGAAGGCGCTGATCGATCTCGAGCTCGGGGCGCCGCCTCAGGTTCGCGTGGGATTCGACGTGGACGAGCCGCATTTTCTGCAGGCTGATCCGCTGCCTGGGAAATCGCCGGTGAGCGCGTTCGTCACCATCATGAAGGGTTGTGATGAGCGCTGCTCGTTCTGCATCGTACCCACCACCCGCGGCCCCGAACGCTATCGGCCAGCAGCTGAGATCGTCGATGAGATCCAGCGCCTCGTGGCGGCTGGGACGCGCGAGGTGACGCTGCTCGGCCAAACCGTCAACAGCTACCGCGACCCTTCCGCGAGCCTCCCGCTCGCGCCTGATGCGGAGGCCAGCCCAGACGAGAGTGAATTCTCCGCGCTGCTGCGCAGCGTCGTCGAGCGAGTGCCGAATCTGTGGCGCCTTCGCTACACGAGTCCGCACCCGCGCCATCTCACCCGCTCGTTGATCCGCGCGCATGCCGAGCTTGCGCCACTGGTTCGACACGTCCACATGCCCGTTCAATCAGGTAGCGATCGCGTTCTCAAACGCATGATTCGACGCTACACGGCGGAGGAATACTGCGCACGCGTCGACGCACTCCGCGCCGTGGTCCCCAACGTGACCCTGTCAACCGATGTCATCGTCGGCTTCCCAGGCGAGACGCGCGAAGATTTCGAGGCCACCCTGGCCTTGGTCGAGAAGGTCGGCTTCACCGGTGTCTTCGCGTTCAAGTATTCAGTGCGCCCGTCAACGCCAGCGCAACGCCTCGCCGACGACGTGAGTGAAGTCGAGAAGAGCGCGCGTTTGGTCGAGCTCATCGGCGTCGCCGACGCCCGGCGACGCGCACATTTGGAGAGCCTGGTGGGCTCGGTGGAAGCTGTCTTGATCGAAGGTCGTCGCGAAAACGGCGCTCTCAACGGTCGCACTGAGCGCAACGAGATCGTACACATTCCCGCTGTGGACGGCGATTGGGTTGGCCAGATCGTTCCGGTGCGCATTGAGCGCGCATTCAAGAACTCCCTGCAAGCAGCGCTGTTGGATGCGCAGCCGAGCGCGCCCCGCGAGGCGCACCCCCGTGCCGCTGACAAGGGCCCACTCCGCCTGCGCGTCGTGGCCTGACGCCGGAGGTCCGTGATGCCAGCATTGGTTAGAGGCTTCAGAGAGACCGCGCCCCGCTTGGGGGAACGGGTTTTCCTCGCGGAAACAGCTGTCGTGGTCGGCGATGTCGAACTCGGCGTGGACGTCAACATCTGGTTCGGTGCGGTGTTGCGCGGCGACGTGGGCTACATCCGCGTTGGGGCGCGCACCAACATTCAGGATCTATCGATGATCCATATGAGCCAAGACATCTCGAACACCGAGATCGGGGAAGACGTGACCGTCGGCCACAACGTGATCTTGCACGGCGTGACCATCGGCTCGGGTGCCCTGATCGGGATGGGCGCGATCCTGCTCGACAACGTGGAGGTCGGTGAGGAGGCGCTCGTCGGCGCGGGCACGCTGCTCCGCGCCGGTTTCAAGGTGCCGCCGCGCTCGCTCGTCGTTGGCAATCCAGGGCGAGTCGTGCGTGAGCTCGATCCGGATGAATGGACACAGGGACGCCTGCTTGCCGCTCGCTACGTCGAGATCGCCCGCGGACACGCCTGCGAAAGTCCTCAGCCGCCGCCGACCAAGTGAACGATCTCGATCACGTCACGCTCGTGGAGCTCAGTACTCGCGTGTAGCGCGCGTGGCACGACTTCACGATTGCGTTCGACGGCCACGGGACCCTCGACGAGACCTAAGCGCTCGACCAAAGCACGAACCGTCACGCCCGGCGGAGCGTCGTAGGGTTCGCCATTCACTGTGAGCTGCATGACGAGCGCGACTATAGCAGCGAAATGACGACGCTCCGCCCTGAGGGCGCGTCGCTCACATTTCGATCTTCCGCGGCACCAAGCGGCTCGGCCGCGCGCCCCCAGAGCCCGCGACGCGCAAGGAATCCGTGCGCGTCGCAGGGTCGGCGTTGACCGTTTGTGGGCTCAGTCGCGCGACTGAGCCCACAAAGAAACGCCTCTTCACTTCGCGGGTGCGGGAGGAGCAGCTTTCGGTGCCGCCGCCGGCGCTGCGGGCGCTGCGGGCGCTGCGGGCTTGGCCGGTGCAGCCGCTGCGGGCGCCGCGGGCTTGGCCGGTGCAGCCGCTGCGGGCGCCGCGGGCTTGGCCGGTGCCGGTGCCGGTGCCGCCGCTGGAGTCGCTGCTCCAGGCTTCGCCGCCGCAGCGGCCGTGGCTGCCGGGGGCTTGGCGCCAGGCGTTGCGGGAGCGGCAGCCGCGGCGGGCTTTGCACCGGCGGGGGGCGTCG
>JAEUAF010000015.1 GCA_019695485.1 Sorangium sp. | reverse complement strand
GCTTCTCCGAAATTCTGTATGCGTTCAGCTCGGGCGCCGGCAACAACGGCAGCGCCTTTGCAGGGCTGACCGCGTACTCGAACGATCACCCGGTGTTCTACTCGCTCACGCTCGCGATCAACATGCTGTTCGGCCGCTTTCTGCCGATCGTCGCCGTGCTCGCCATCGCCGGCAACATGGCCAAGAAGAAGCGCGTGGCTCCGGGCCCGTCGAGCTTCCCCGTGCACGGCCCCTTGTTCGTGGCGCTGTTGGTCGGAACCATCTTGCTCGTCGGCGCGCTCACCTTCTTCCCGGTGCTGTCGTTCGTACCCATCATCGAACACTTGAAGCTCAGCGCGCTCTAAGCCGCTCTCCCGCCGTCATTTCCACGAGAACTCCCACTATGTCCAAGCATATTCAAGCCCGACGCTCGCTCTTCGAAGCGAGTATCGTGAAGCCCGCCATCCTCGATGCGTTCAAGAAGTTGAATCCGCGAAGCATGGCCAAAAATCCGGTCATGTTCGTGGTCGAGGTCGGCACGCTGTTGGTGTCGGTCCTCTATGTTCTCGACCTCGTGCGTGGTCACGCGGTCGACTCGAAGCTCACGCTTCAGTTGATCCTCTGGCTGTGGTTCACGGTGTTGTTCGCGAACTTCGCGGAGGCCGTGGCTGAGGGGCGCGGCAAAGCGCAAGCGGCAACACTTCGCAAAATGCGGACCACGACTCACGCGCGCCGCACGCAGCGAGGCGACGGAGCCGCACTCAACGAAGCCAGTGGCGAGGGCCGCGCGCGCGCAGAGACCATCTCGGCGACGGAGCTCAAGAAGGGCGACCGCGTCTACGTGAAGGCCGGCGAGCTCGTGCCCGCCGACGGTGAAATCATGGAGGGCATCGCGTCCGTGGACGAGAGCGCCATCACCGGTGAGAGTGCACCCGTCGTGCGCGAAGCGGGCGGCGATCGCAGCGCGGTGACCGGCGGCACGCGCGTGATCTCGGACTGGCTGCTGATCGAGATCCGACAGGATCCGGGCGGCGGCTTCATCGATCGCATGATCGCGCTGGTCGAGGGTGCCGAGCGCCAAAAGACGCCGAATGAAATCGCGCTCACCATCTTGCTAGCGGGACTCACCATCATCTTCCTCGCCGCGACCGCCGCGCTGGTGCCTTCGGCGCGCTTCTTCGCGGGCGACATGGGAATTCTGGCTTTGGTCGCCCTGCTCGTTTGCCTGATTCCGACGACAATCGGCGGACTGCTCTCGGCGATTGGCATCGCCGGCATGGATCGGCTCGTGCAGTACAACGTGATCGCAACCTCGGGGCGCGCGGTCGAAGCCGCGGGCGACATCGACGTCCTGATGTTGGACAAGACCGGCACCATCACTTACGGCTCCCGCCAAGCGTACGAGCTCTCGCCGGGGCGTGGTGTCGACCCGAAACAGCTGGCCGAAGTGGCGATGTTGGCCTCGCTCGCGGACGAAACCCCCGAAGGCAAGAGCATCGTCGTGTTGGCAGAGCAAAAGCTCGGCCAGCGCCTCGACGCTGGCGACGGCCTGTTCGTGCCCTTCACGGCACAGACGCGCATGAGCGGCTTGGATCTCGGCGCTCGCCAATTGCGAAAGGGTGCCGCGGACGCGGTCGCGAAGCACGTCAAGGTGCAGGGCGGCCAAGTGCCAGAAGACATTCAAGCCGAAGTAAAGCGCATCGCCAACGAAGGTGGCACGCCGCTGGTCGTGTGCGACGGCGCGACGGCGCTGGGCGTCGTGTACCTCAAGGACACGGTCAAGCCCGGCATGCGCGAACGCTTCGAGCGGCTGCGCGCGATGGGCATCAAAACCGTGATGATCACCGGCGACAATCCGCTCACGGCCCGGAAGATCGCCGAGGAAGCCGGCGTCGACGACTTCTTGGCCGAAGCCACGCCGGAAACCAAGATGGACTACATCATGCGCATGCAGGAGGGCGGACGACTGGTAGCCATGACCGGGGACGGTACGAACGACGCCCCGGCGTTGGCTCGAGCGGACGTCGGCGTGGCCATGAACACCGGCACGCAGGCCGCCAAGGAAGCCGGTAACATGGTCGACCTCGACTCCGACCCGACCAAACTCATCGAGATCGTCGAGATTGGCAAGCAGCTCTTGATGACGCGCGGCGCGCTCACCACATTCTCTGTCGCGAACGACGTCGCCAAGTATTTCTCGATCTTGCCGGCCATGCTGACTGGGATTGCTGCGTTCCAGCTGCGGGCCGGCGACCCGCGTTCATCCGGCTTTTGGGCGCTCAATTTGATGCAGCTCGGCAGCCCTTCGAGCGCGATCTTGAGCGCCGTGATCTTCAACGCGCTGATCATCGTGGCACTCATCCCGCTCGCTCTGCGCGGCGTCAGCTATCGACCGGTGGGCGTCGCTCGGCTGCTGCGGCGCAATCTGCTCGTCTATGGCGGTGGCGGTGTGCTGTTGCCGTTCGTGGCTATCAAAGCCATCGACCTCGTCGTCAATCTGTTGCACCTCGCGTGAATGCCATGAAAAGCTTACGACCCTACCTCGTGATTACCGCGGCCCTCCTCTTCGCCTGCTGCGTCGTCTACCCAGCGCTGGTGACGCTCGCTTCTGATCTGCTGTTCACGGACCGCTCCACAGGCAGCCTCGTTTACCGGAACGGAAGAGTCGCAGGCTCGAGCCTGATTGGGCAGTCCGTCGCGGACTGGAAGGCGCACCCGGAGTACCTCTGGGGACGCCCCTCGGCCGCCAGCCCCGACGCGGCCACCAAGATCACCTACTCGTCCGGCAGCAACCTGGGTCCAACCAACCCGGCACTGCTCGACGAAGTGAAAGCGCGCGTCGCAATCTTGCGGGAGAGCGGCATACAGGGCCCAATCCCCGTCGACTTGGTGACCAAGAGCGCGAGTGGGCTCGACCCGCATCTCTCCTTGCGTGCCGCAGAGTTACAGATTCCGCGCATTGCCGCGGAGAGAAAGCTTGCGGGCCCGCGCGTGCGAGAGCTCATCGAAAGTCGCGCGGAGCAGAGTACATTCGGCTTCTTGGGTGAACCGCGTGTCAATGTGTTGCTCGTGAACCTCGACCTCGACCAGCAGGCCCCCTACGCGGGATCCCCCAAAGCCGTGGCTGGCGGCCCCCCGGCTCCCTGAGGCAATGCCCCCCGATGACTTCCTGGCGGTACTGAAGGCGCACCGCCGCGCCCCGCTCAAGATCTATCTCGGCATGGCGGCCGGCGTCGGCAAGACGGTCGCCATGCTGCGCGAAGGCAAGCGCCTGGCTCGAGAAGGCGTGGACGTGGTGTGCGCGATCATCGAGACCCACGGGCGCAGCGAAACTCAAGCAGAGCTCGCCGGAATCGAATGCCTGCCGCGCGCGACACTCACCTACCGCGCTGTCCCGCTCGAGGAAATGGATCTTGCGGGCGTGCTCGAGCGCAAGCCGCGCGTGGCGCTAGTCGACGAGCTCGCGCACACCAACGTCGGCGGCTCCAAGAACGAAAAGCGCTGGCAAGACGTGGAGGAGCTACTCGACGCCGGCATCAGCGTGATCGCGACGCTCAACGTGCAGCACTTGGAGAGCC
>JAEUAF010000001.1 GCA_019695485.1 Sorangium sp. | reverse complement strand
AGCGCGTCGCTTTTTCGAGCGCATGGCTTTTTCGACCGCGTCGCTTTTTTTTGCTCGTCGTTTTTTCTGGCACGTCGCTTTTTCGCGCGCGTCGCCTTGGGCGCCTGACTTTTCTGTGTGCAGCGCTTTTTGACAGTCACACGATTTGCGGGTGGCGCATTTTGAGAAAGCGGGAGGCGCGATTGGCACTTCTTGAGAGTGTCAGCTCGATCGAGCGCAAGTTTCTTTGAGCGCTCGGGCTGCGAGTGAGAGTTCCTTTGAGGATGCGATGTGAGTGCGAAGCGCGGGTCTGAGAGCGAATGAGCCGCGGTGGTTTGCGCATGACACTAGCCCAAGGTCCCCTGAGCGCGACAATCGTTCCCACGCGACTTTTACTGGTTGAACGGAACGCGCGCATGCCACCCACCGCCCCACCGCTGCCTCTGAGCGAAGGAAGAATCATGCCGATATCTCGATCGTTGAGCCGCCTTGCCCCTCACGTTACCGGACTACTCGCCTGCGCCGCGCTCGCGTCCGCGGGCTGCGGCGCCAGTGAAGGCGGCGATGCTGGTAGCGGCGGCGCTAGTGCTGCGCGGGGCGGCACCAGCGGACAGTTCGGCGGCGCGTCGAATGGTGGCAACACCAGCTCAGGCGGGCGGCAGGCAAGCGGCGGAACGGGCGCCAACGCGGGAACAAGCACCGGCTCAGGCGGAAATACTGCCGCGGGTGGTAACGCCGCCGCGGCTGGCAGCACCGCCGCGGGTGGCAACACCGGCTCAGGCGGAAACACTGCCGCGGGTGGTAACACCAGCTCAGGCGGCAACATCAACGCGGGTGGCAACACGGGTTCAGGCGGCGCAGGTGGCGCACTCGGGAGGGGTGGCACGACGGGAAGTGGAGGCGCAACGACTGCGGGTGGCAAGGGTGGCGCTGGCGGGAACGGCGCCGGTGGATCCACGGCTAGTGGCGGCAACGGCAGCGGTGGAACCACAGGCAGCGGCGGGACGAATGCCGCTGGTGGCAAGAGCAGCGGTGGAACCACGAGCAACGGCGGAACAGGCACGGGCGGCAGCACCGGAAGCGGTGGGACCGGTACCGGCGGCGCCACGGGCTGCACGGCTCCCCCTGCCGCGAGCGCCCTTGTCGGTTGGGCAGCGGTGTCGGGCGGCGGCGTCTCCACGACGACGGGCGGCGGAAACGCGACGGCCACGACCGTGACCACGCTCGCGCAGCTGCAAAGCGCCGCCAAAGGCACGAATGCCGGGGTGATCTACGTGAAGGGCACGCTTTCCGCGGGCGACATCACGGTCGGCTCCAACAAGACCATTGCGGGCATCTGCGGCGCTGAGATCCACGGGCACCTCGAGCTCAGTGGCTCGACCAATGTGATCATTCGCAACATCAAGATCGTGGGCTACGGCGTCGGCAATTGCTCGCTCGACCCCAGCTATGATTCGTCAGTCGGCTGCTCTTCCGGCTCGGACGCGATTTCCGTGCAGAAGGACGCACACCACGTTTGGCTCGACCACTGCGACATCTCGGACGGCACGGATGGCAACTTGGACATCACCAACGGAGCGAACTACGTCACCGTCTCCTGGACGAAGTTCCACTATACGGCGCGCACCGACAACAACGGCAGTGACTCGACCGGCGCGGCCGGACACCGCTATAGTTCACTGGTGGGCGGCACCGATAGCCCGAGCGGCTACGACGACGCGAATGCGCTCAACGTCACCTGGCACCACAATTGGTGGGCAGATCGCGTCATGGAACGTCAGCCGCGCATCCGCTTCGGTCACAACCACTTGTTCAACAACCTGTGGAGCTCGTCGGGCGACAACTACTGCGTCCGCGCGGGTAAGTCCGCGCACATCTTGATCGAAAACAACTACTTCAAGAGCGTCGACACGCCGCACGAGTTCAACAGCAGCACGGACCAGGGCACGGCGTACATCACAGCCACTGGCAACACCTACGACGCCACAACCGGCACCAAGGCCACCGGCGGCGGTGGGTCCGCCTACACGCCGTCGTACTCTTACACCGCGGACGCGGCGAGCGGCGTGCAAACGGCAGTGCAGAACGGAGCGGGCCCGAAGTAGCCAAACCAGGGAGGTGGCGCTGCCAGGCGCGGCAAGAGCCGCAGCGCCACACTCTGGACTCGCGCGAACCGGGACCAGACCGCTTCGCGCAGCGAGTCACGGCGCAGCGTAGTCGATCGTCAGCACCTCGAACTCTTCTTCCCCCTGAGGGGTTCGGACGATCAGCAGGTCGCCGCAGCCCTTGCCGAGCAGGGCTTGCGCAAGTGGGGACGTGAAAGCGATGCGACCCTCGTTCGCCTTGGCCTCGTCGACGCCGACGATTCGGTAGGAACGGGCGTTGCCGGAACTCGCACGCACGCTCACCTTTGCCCCGAAACGCACCGTGTCTCGGGGCTGGCTCAGCGGGTCGACCAGCACCGCGCACGCGACACGCCCTTCGAGCTCCGCCAGGCGCACGCGCAGCGCCGCGAGATCCGCCTGCTCAGTGCTGGGTTCTGCAGCCGCGCCCCGCAGACGATTCGAGAGCTCGGCGAGCTCACCACGCAGCGCGGCGAGCCCAGTCGGCGTGACATAATTGAGTACGCCGCTCGGCAACGGAGCACGCTGAACCACGAGCGGGGCCTCCGCACCATCATCCTTGGTGAACGCCTTGCTCACGCCGTGAGCCTAGTGCGCCGCATGTGACTTGACGTCAACAATGGCTTCGCGATTGTCCCGCCGCGCGGACCCCAAAGCGCGGGAGCAGGTGGCCATTTTCGCCTCGCTCTGCCGCTCGCGCAAAACTTCGCGGTTTGCCACGCTGAACAGCCGTGTAACGCTCAGGCGCGGCAGGTAATCATGACTCTGGTTCCCGAAAACACACTCGTTACAGTCACCGGCGCTACCGGTTTCATCGCGCTGCATTGCGTGCGCGAGCTTCTTAGCCGGGGCTATCGAGTTCGCGGCACGCTGCGCGATCGCTCGCGGGAACCCGCCATCCGCGCGGCGCTCGGCTCGCTCGGAGCTGAGCGCCTGAGCTTCGTCGAAGCAGAGCTGACGCGAGACGCAGGTTGGGCCCAGGCAATGGCCGACGCGACTTATGCGCTACACGTCGCGTCCCCGCTGCCCAAGGCGCCGCCCAAACACTCGGACGAGTTGGTCGTGCCCGCGCGCGAGGGCGCCCTGCGAGCGTTGCGTGCGGCGCACGAGGCGGGCGTCACACGCGTGGTCATGACCTCGTCGTTGGCCGCAATCAGCTCAGGAAGACCGCGCGACCCCGGCCACGTCTTCGATGAGCGCGATTGGTCGGACCTCGATGCGCCAATCGGCGCCTACGAGCGGAGCAAGACCGTCGCCGAGCGCGCGGCGTGGGACTTCGTGCGCGGACTGCCGAGCGAGCGCGGCCTCGAACTCGTGTGTATCAACCCGGGCTACGTATTAGGCCCTTCGCTGCTCGGCGTCGACAACACCTCCAACGAAATCGTGGGTAAACTGCTGCGCCGCGAGGTGCCCGGCGTTCCACGGCTGCATCTGCCGCTCGTGGACGTGCGTGACGTCGCAATCGCTCACGTGCTCGCGCTGACGGCCGAGAAAGCCGCGGGCGAGCGCTTCCTCTTGGCCGCTGAGACGGTGTGGATGAAGGAAATCGCAGATGTCCTGGCCGCGGCAGGCCACCGGGTTCCGACCCGAGTCCTTCCGAATTTCCTGGTGCGGCTCGTGGGGCTCTTCGATAAAACGGTGCGCCTCGTGCTCCACGACCTGGACACGCCCTGCCTCACCAGTTCCGAAAGAGCCAAGGCGCTGCTCGGCTGGTCCGCTCGAGGAATGAAGGAAATGGTGCTCGACACAGCTGCGAGCGTCGTTTCCCGACAGGCGGCCTAGAGCCGCCCCGATGCCAGGGTTTCCGCAGATGGCTCCAAGGTATGGGGACATCCGCAAGCCGGACCCTCCATAAATCCGGCGGGCTGATCCCACTTACCAGCTACCCTCGGTCCAAACGCCAAACGAAGGCCCGAAAAGGAGCGACTCTTGTCCAAGATGCTAGGAATGTTCGTGAAGGCGTTGTTGCTTGCGCCACTCTGGGCGGCCTGTGGTGGCGGATCTGGCGGCAGTTCACCGACGAACACAGGGCAGACCTGCAACGCGGTAAACGAGTGCTATCCGGGCCTGGATCAGTCCAAGCTGAGCGGGGCGGCCGTGTGCTTGGACAAGGTGACCGGCGGCTACTGCACGCACACCTGCGTGACGGACACCGACTGCTGTGCGCTGAGCGGCGAATGCCCCGACCAGCGCGCCGAGGTCTGTTCGCCGTTCGAGTCGACGGATGCGATGTACTGCTTTCTCAGCTGTGAAGCGACGGACCTGGCAAAGGCTCAGCTGACTGACGGGGACGCCTACTGCCGTCAGTTCGCGGGCGCTGCCTTTGGCTGCCGCTCCACGGGCGGTGGCGCAAGCAATCGAAAAATCTGTATGGCCGGCTGAAGCTTCGCCGCCAGCGTGCGAGCTATTTGGGTGCGAAGCCGCGCACGATTTTGATGAGCTCGACGACGACCGCCGGCTTGCTCACGAGGTCGGGGTTCGGCGGCATCGCTGCGTTCTTGCCGACGGCGGGTCCGCCCTGCACGATGATGGTGCGCAATGCATCGTCCGTCGTGGCTTGCTGCCAGGCGGCGTCGGCGAACGCGCGCGGTTTCGGATTGAGCGCTGCGGCGCCCGGACCGTCGCCCTTACCAACGTCACCGTGACACACCGCGCAGCGGGTCCGAAATAGCGTACGTGCCTCCATAGCAGGGTCGGGCGGAGCGTCCGCGACCGCTGCGGCCGCCGAAGCCACGCTCGGTTCATGGCTCGCGGGCGCAGCATCAGGACGCGAGCAGGCCCCGAACGACGAGAGCGTCAGGACAGCGAGCGTGAGGTAGCGTGCCAGATTCATAGTTCTCCTTCTCTTGGACTCGAACTGAGTCCCATGCTGTGCAGTTTGTTCCAGCGCTGCGCCGACAACGATGACCTGGATCATCGGCTTGCCGATTCGCAAAACGCCTTCGATTGCAGGCTTTCCAGCGGACATCGTGCGTCGGTCGGGCGTGGCAACGGCCAGGTGATCCAGATCATCGGGCTCGGAGCGGGCCGTCCCGTATACGCAAAGGAGAGAGCGATCGAGGCACCATGCTCAGCAAATCCCAAGCTCGAACCTTTTTCATCAGCGGAACGCTCGCCTGCGCCGTGGCCTTCGTGGGCCTCACGCTGGATACCTTCCGCAGAATCCCAGCCCAGACGCGCGCCGCCGCGATCACGCCGGACGTGGCGCGCGGTAAAGAGCTCTGGGACCACAACAATTGCATGGGCTGCCACTCGCTGTTTGGCGAAGGCGCCTATTACGCGCCCGAACTGACGAAGGTCTACGAACGCCGCGGAGAAAGCTTCATCCGCGGCATGTTGACCGACCCGGAAGCTATGTTCAAAGGGCAGCGCAAGATGCAAAAGTACGCCTTCAGCGAGCCTGACAAGGCGGCGCTGGTCGCGTTCTTCCGCTGGACGGGCCAGGTCGATCTCAACGGATTTCCCGCGAAGCCGCCGCTCGCGCGCCAAGCGACGCCGAGCCGCCGCGATGTCCCGCAGCCCCAGATCTTCGGGCAGCTGTGCATCGTGTGTCACAGCCTCGCGGGGCAAGGCGGCAACGTCGGCCCCGCGCTCGACGGCGTCGGCAACCGTCGCGACGCCGAGTACCTGCGGCGCTGGCTGCGCGATCCGCCTGCGGTCAAGCCCGACACCCGCATGCCGAAGCTCGGCCTGCCTGACTCTCAAATCGACGAACTCGTCGCCTTCCTCGAAGCCCAAAGGTAAGCCAGATGCGCTACGAATCTCAACGAATTGCTTGGTGGTTCTTCGCCACTTGCATGCTGCTCTTCGGCCTGCAAATCGTGTACGGCTTCATCATGGCCTTTGCGCACACGGGCCACGATGGCCTGCATGCGTTCATTCCGTTTCATGCGGCGCGCGCCACGCACACGAATCTGCTCGTGATGTGGCTGCTCTGCGGCTTCATGGGCTCGGCTTACTTCATCATCCCGGAGGAGTGCGAGACGGAGTTGGTCTGGCCGTGGCTCGCCAAGCTCCAGCTCGCGGCGCTGGTGGCGGTCGGTGTCACCGCTATCATCGGCTTTCACTTCAACTGGTGGGAAGGCCGTAAGTTTCTCGAGATCCCGAGGCCGCTCGACTACTTGGTGGTGATCGACGTGTTGGCGTTCATCGCCAACATCGGGATGACCGTTTGGAGAGGCCGGCGGCTCACGACGACGTCGATGGTGCTCTTCTTCGGCTTGCTGATGGCCGCGCTGCTCTACCTGCCCGGCATGATTCCGACCAACAACCAAACCATCGACTCGTACTGGCGCTGGTGGGTCGTTCACCTCTGGGTCGAGGGCGTTTGGGAGCTCATCATGGGCGGCATCTTGGCGTTCCTCTTGATCAAGCTGACGGGTGTGGACCGCGAGGTCATCGAGAAGTGGCTCTACGTCATCGTCGGTTTCACCTTCTTGTCCGGAATTCTCGGCACCGGGCATCACTACTATTGGATCGGCACCCCGCGCTATTGGCTGGTGGTGGGCGGGGTGTTCAGTGCGCTCGAACCGGTCGCGTTCCTGGGCATGGCGATCTACGCGATCTCGATGGCCCGTCGCGGCGGGCGCAATCATCCGAACCGCGTGGCGCTGCAGTGGAGCATCGGCTGCGCGGTAATGTCGTTCGTCGGGGCGGGCTTTCTCGGCTTCGCGCATACGTTGCCGCAAGTGAACTTGTACACCCACGGCACGCTGATCACGGCCATGCACGGCCACATGGCATTCTGGGGCGCGTACGCGATGCTGGTTCTTGCGATGATCGCGTACACGCTGCCACTGCTTACCGGACGCAACCTGTACGACTCGACGGCGTCTGTATTCGCGTTCTGGACCGCCAACATCGGCATGATCGCCATGACCTTGGCGTTCGCCGTCGCCGGCATCACGCAAGTCGTGCTCGAGCGCCGGCTCGGTATGGATTTCCTGCAAGTGCAGACCGAGATTCAAGTGCACTTTTGGGGCCTGATCCTAGCGGCGAGCCTGTTCACGCTCGGAATCCTGGCCTTCATCTGGGTCTTCATTCGTTCGGGCTGGCCCGTCGCGCGCGTGAGCGCCAAGGGGGACGCCAGCGACGTCTCGGCTTTGCCTTTGGCAGATCAGGCGGTGCAGGGTGCCTGACGGAGCTGGCGCCGTGAGCACGCCGCGCCCCTACTATCGCGCCGTCGCTGGAGAGCTAGACGCGGCACGCACGGCGAGCTTGGCGGGTCTACCGCTGTTGCTCAAAGGCCCCACGGGCTCGGGCAAATCCCGGCTCGTCGAAGCCCTCAGCTTCGAACTCGGCAGGCCGCTCATCACCGTCGCCTGCAACGACGAAACCAGCGCAACGGACCTCCTGGGCCGCTGGCTCGTCAAGGGCGGCGATACCGTTTGGCAAGACGGACCCGCCACGCGCGCGGCACGCCTCGGCGCGCTGCTCTACCTCGACGAAATTGCGGAGGCCCGCGACGACATCTTGGTGGTCTTGCACTCGCTCGCCGATCATCGCCGCGAACTCTGGCTCGACCGGCGTGACGAACGCTTGCAGGCGGCGCCCGGATTTCAGCTGATCGCAAGCTACAATCCGGGTTACCGCCGTGCGGCGCGCGACCTGAAGCCCTCCACTCGCCAGCGCTTCGTCGCGCTGTCCCTCACCTACCCCGGGCCGGACGTAGAGGCCGAAATCGTGGCCACCGAGACAGGCTGCACGCCGAAGCTCGCCAAGGGCTTGGTGGGGCTCGCACACAAGATCCGCAGTGTGCACGAGCTCGCGCTGAACGAAACCGTTTCGACGCGCCTGCTGGTGCACGCGGCGCGCATGGTGGCCGCAGGCATGGACCCGCGCGCCGCCTGTCACGTCGCGGTCGTGGAGCCGCTCTCGGACGACGCGGAAATCGTACAGGCCTTGCGCGATCTCGTGTCGCTAGCGTTGTAGGGCGCCATGGGCTTCGACGAGCGGCTCTTCAGCTGGGGGCACCGCGGACTCACCCGCCTGTGGAGGCGTCAGCGCGCGCGGCCCGGCCGCATCGATACCGAGCGATTCTTGCCGAGACTGCGCGTGCTCGCCAGCGCGGCAGCGGGGCGCGATCTCGAGCTTTCCGTCGTAGAAAGCAGAGGCGGCATCAGCGGCGACACCATCTTGTTGCCAGCGTCGATCGACACGCTGGGGACCGCGGCCGAAAACGAACGCCTGCTCTTCGTGCGCGCCATTCTGTGCGGGGCCGTCGTCCGCGCACGCGACGCCCAACAAAAACCAGCCAGTAAGGCCGAGCTACTCTCGCTCGCCGAGGCGACGCTCCGCGACGAGCTGCCTGGCTGGGCTCGCTGGCTCGACGCCTTGCCAGTCGACACGACGCGCGAGCTGCTGGTAGGCGATCTGTGGACGAGCACTGCGAGCGGTGTGGCAACAGCCGCGCTCGACACCACGACAGCGGGCAGCGAGCGCATCTCCGAACGGCAAGCGCGACGTCGACGCCCTCCCTTGCGTAAGCGTGAGCTTCCCGACGCCGAACGCGAGAACCCGCTGACGCACTCATTCGAAAAAGTGCATACCCTCGAGGACTATCAAGGCGGACAAAAGCCAGTCGACGGCGCCGACGAGATCGATGCTCACGCCGAAGCGCTGGACGAATTGAATCTGGAAGAGGTCGTCACGAGCCGAGAGCCGGCGCGCTCCGTGTACTCCGCGGAAGCGGGTGCCCTCGGCGAGGAGGCTGATACCGAGCGCGCAGAGAGCGCGCTCACCTACGACGAGTGGGATCCGCGCAAGCGCCGCTACTTGCCCGGCTATTGCGCGCTTAGAGTCGAAGTCCCTAACAGCGACTCTGACGCGGGCGCCGCGCTCTCCGCTGACGTTCGCGGCAACGAACGCCGCGTGATCGCCGAGCTACGCGAGCTCCTGTTGCGCCTCGACAGCGAGCGTCGCGCGCACACGCGGCAACCTGATGGGCCGGACGTCGACATCGACGCGCTGGTGGCACGGGCCGCCGCCCTACGCTCGGGGCACGACGAGAGCGATCGCCTGTACATCTCCAAGCGTCGCCGCGGACACTCGCTCGCGGTGCTGCTCCTGGTCGATGGCAGCTTGTCGACCGACAGCTGGGTCGACAATCAGCGCGTCCTCGAGCTCGAGCGCAGGGCGGCGGCGATTCTCACGCTGGCCTGGGACGAACTCATAGACGAATTCGCGCTGGCTTCTTTCTGCTCTTTCTCGCACAGCGACTGTCGCTTCACGATGCTGCGAGACTTCCGGGAACCCATCGAGGTCGGACTCGGCCGCCTAGCGAGCCTCGAGCCGCGCGGCTACACCCGCTTGGGTCCCGCGCTGCGCCACGGGCTTCACCTGCTCGAGGCCAGGCGCGCGGAACGCCGCGTTTTGCTGCTACTCTCGGACGGTAAGCCGACGGATCTCGATCGCTACGAGGGCCGACACGGCATCGGGGATGTGCGGCAAGCCATTCGGGAGGCCGAGCAGCGAGCCGTCGACGTCTTCGCTCTCTCCGTCGATCCGCGCTCGGCCCCGCTCCTGCCGCGCATGTTCGGAAGCCGGGGCTTCGCGGGATTGGCAAACAGCCGCGATCTGGCGCGCGCAATGGGCGGGCTGGTCGCTAAGTTGTCGAAGTAGTCGAAGCGCTTGCGTCCGCTAGGCGCAACCACATTGGACCGCAGCAGCGCCTTCGGTGCAAAATGTCGAGGTCGTTCCACAGATACAACTGCAGCTTGGCACCCCGTTGCACTGCGTCGGCATCGGCGCGCAGCTCGGCGGACCTGGTGTGCAATTGAACGTGCCGCAACACCCCGCCCGACAATACTCATTGAGTCCACATTTGGTCGCGCCACACCTGACACCGCCCCCG
>JAEUAF010000837.1 GCA_019695485.1 Sorangium sp. | reverse complement strand
TCAGCGGACGGATCAGCCGAGGCGCGCGTCAGCCCAGACACCCCGAGCACGACTGAAGACGGCACCGCGCACACCACCGACGCCACTCCCAGCGGCGTCGACAGCGGGAACAAGGGGTGACAACGATGACCCGGGCGGCGCACCATCGCCGCCGTTCGCCAACACGCCGACCCCGTCGCGGGCAGCGCAGGAACGAACGGCGGCGGCGGAATCGCCTTCGGAGGCAGCAGCTCCGGCGGCTCGCATTCGACCTGCGCGAGCCCATGGTAGCGCCTCTACGCTGAAGGCACACGGCCCCACCTCGGGTTAGACCCCACAAACGACCACGGGCGCAGAGCCTAAACTCCGCGCCCGTTCGCGACCCGAGGTCGCTCGCCGTGCTTACTTGGCTTTGGCCTTAGCAGCCGGAGCTGCTTCGCCCTCGGCCGGACGGCTCTTCTTGACGCTCGGACGGCGCGGCGGAACCGCGTTGCCCTCGACGAACTCGATCAGCGACATCGGAGCGTTGTCGCCACGACGGTGCCCAAGCTTGATGATGCGCGTGTAGCCACCAGGGCGCCCGTTGAAGCGGATCGCCAGGTCCACGAACACCTTCTCCAGGAGATCGATCTTCTGGTCTTGGCCGTCCTTCTTGACGACTGCAAAGCGTTGGAGGAACTGCGCCACGTGCCGCTGCGCGGCGAGGCGGCGTGCCCGATCGGCGACGCTCAGCTCATCGTGCGGCGTGTAAGCGATCGCGCCGAGGCGCGCCGCGCGGGTGATGAGCCGCTCAGCAACACGCCGTAGCTCTTTGGCCTTGGCGTCGGTTGTCTCGATTCGTTCGTGCGCAACGAGGTTTGCCGCCAGCGCGCGGAACATCGCGCGACGGTGACTGGTGTTACGCCCAAACTGACGGCCTGCGTTCCTGTGTCTCATGATTCAGCCCTGTTGCTGCTGCTGCTTCCAGCGCTCGAGCATCGCCGACCAGCTGTCGAACTTCATGCCGAGGCCGAGGCCCATCGTCGCCAAGATCTCCTTGATCTCTTTCAGCGACTTGCGGCCGAAGTTCTTGGTCTTCAGCATGTCCTGCTCGGTCTTCTGCACGAGCTCGCCGATCAGCGTGATGTTGGCGTTCTGCAAGCAGTTCGCCGAGCGCACGCTGAGCTCGAGTTCATCGACCGAGCGGAACAAGTTTTCGTTGAGCGGTTGGT
The DNA here is from genome assembly GCA_019695485.1 of Sorangium sp. Lineage (GTDB taxonomy): Bacteria > Myxococcota_A > Polyangia > Polyangiales > Polyangiaceae > PMG-095. Next base: position 4,080 of record JAEUAF010000837.1, on the reverse strand, counting down.
CGTCGCCACCGGGGACCTGGTACGAGGTCTCCTCGGTCTCCTCGAAGTTGATCCAGATGGAGAGCTGCTCCTTCAAGATCTTGGCGGCATAGGCCACCGCGTCGACCGGGCGCACCGCACCGTTGGTCCACACTTCGAGCACCAGCTTGTCATAGTCGGTGACCTGGCCGACGCGCGCGTTCTGCACGGTGTAGTTCACCTTGCGGATTGGCGAGAACAGCGCGTCGATGGCGATCGTGCCGAGCGGCATCGTCGGGCTCTTGTTGCGCTCGGCCGGCACGTAGCCGCGCCCAACGCTCACCGTGAGCTCCATCGACAGCGGGCCCTTCTTATCGAGGGTCGCCACCGGATGATCCGGGTTCAGCACGGTCAAACCGTCGACGACTTTGATGTCGCCAGCCGTGACCGGACCGGGGCCTTCCTTGTCGAGCCGCACCGTGTAGGTGCGCGGGCTCTCGACCTTGAACACCACCTCTTTGAGATTGAGGATGATGTCCGTGACGTCCTCGACGACGTCCGGAATGGCCGTGAACTCGTGTACGGCGCCGTCCAAACGGACCGCCGAAATCGCCGCGCCCTGGAGCGAAGCAAGCAGCACGCGACGCAGCGAGTTACCGATCGTGATCCCGAAACCACGCTCGAGCGGCTCGCACGTGAATTTGCCGTAAAAGTCGCTGTTCGACTCGAGGTCGAGTTGAATCGCCTTCGGGCGAATCAAGTCGCGCCAGTTTCTGCTCATTATCTGCGTGACCATGCGTTACCTCCGCGTGATTTCGGAATTCGCGCGGCCGTCCCGAGCTGCCAGGGGAACCCGCTCCACCTGGCTGCTCCGCGGCCTGCCCGCGTTACAAGTACGATACTGCGTGGGGCCGCCCTTGACCGGGGTGGCCCTCTCCAAGACTAACGAGAGTAATATTCGACGACGTACTGCTCACGAACCATCGGCTCGTTGAGCTCGTCGCGGACCGGCATCGTCTTCACGGTGCCGACCATCGTGCCCTTGTCGACTTCGACCCAGCTCGGACGCTGGCGATTCTCAGCCGCTGCGAGCGCCGCCGCGATGTAGCCGATCTTCTTGCTCTTCTCGTGAATCTCGACCTTGTCGTTCGGACTCACGCGGAAGCTCGGAATGTTCACGCGCTTACCGTTGATCAGCACGTGGTTGTGGCGCACGAGCTGGCGGCCCTGCGCGCGGCTCGAGGCGAAACCCATGCGGTAAATCACGTTGTCGAGCCGGCGCTCGATGAGCCCCAGCATCTCTTCACCCGAGCGACCGGGGAGATGCGCTGCGGTCTGGTAGTAGCGGGAGAACTGCTGCTCGAGCAGGCCGTAGATGCGGCGCATCTTCTGCTTCTCACGCAGGCGGAGGCCGTACTCGCTGAGCTTGATGCGAGCCTGACCGTGCTGGCCGGGCGGGTAGGGGCGCCGCGACACGGCGCACTTGTCAGTGAAGCAGCGCTCACCCTTGAGGTAGAGCTTGTTGCCTTCACGACGGCAGAGTTTGCAAACGGGACCGTTATAGCGAGCCATCTGAGTACTCCGTCACACGCGACGACGCTTGGGGGGTCGGCACCCGTTATGCGGAATGGGAGTCACGTCGCGGATCAACGTGACCTTGAAACCAACTTGCTGGAGGGCGCGCAGAGCGCTCTCTCGGCCCGCGCCGGGGCCACGCACGAAGACGGCAACCGAGCGCACGCCGTGTTCCATCGCGCGCCGACCCGCCTCTTCTGCTGCCAGCTGCGCCGCGAACGGCGTGCTCTTGCGCGAACCTTTGAAGCCGCGCGAGCCGGAGCTAGCCCAGGAAATCGTCGCGCCGTTCACGTCAGTGATCGTCACGATGGTGTTGTTGAAGGTCGACTGAATGTGCGCAATGCCAGCGAAGATATTCTTCTTCACTACTTTTTTGGCGGGGCGCGCTTTCGGGGTTGCCATGTGCGATTCCTCAGGGAGCCGTGACGGGCGTTACGATCAAATGCGGCGCCCGGCGCCACGACGCGGACCCTTGCGGGTGCGTGCGTTGGTGCGGGTGCGCTGCCCATTCACGGGCAAACCTTTGCGGTGACGAAGGCCGCGGAAGCAGCCGAGATCCATCAGGCGCTTGACGTTCGCTTGAACGTCGCGACGCGCATCACCCTCGACCTTGACGTTGGCGTCGATCGCATCGCGAATCGCCTTCACGTCGGACTCGGTGAGCTCCTCGACCTTGCGGTTCTCGGGAACTTTGGCGAGCGCGCAGAGGCGCTTGGCCGTGGTGAGACCGATTCCGTAGATGTACGGAAGCGCGTAGACGATGTGCTTTCTACGGGGGAGATCGACGCCGGAGATGCGTGCCATGCTTGCCTTCTAACTCTCAGCCCTGCCGCTGCTTGTGGCGGGGGTTGTTGCAGATCACGCGCAGGACTCCGGCGCGCTTCACGATCTTGCACTTGTCGCAGATTTTCTTAACGCTCGGTCGCACCTTCATGTCCTGCCTCACAACTTACGGATAATCTTGCCGCGGTTCGGATCGTGACGAGCAATTTCAACGAGGACCTCGGTGCCGACGATGAGCCGGACCACCACGTGTCGAAGTTCTGTAGAGGCCCCCGCACTCACCGTACGACCGCTTTCGAGTCGTACTTTGAAGAGGGCGCTGGGCATCACTTCCTCGATCACGCCTTTTGAGGTCTCACTTCGTCGTTGCTCGCCTCCGTTCATTCTCGTCCGAGCGCATGCTTGATGCGCCCTGTGATCTCTTGCGGGGTGCCCACTCCGTCGACCCGTCGCAGCAGGCCGAGCGCGGTGTAGTGGGGCAAAAGGGCTGCGGTCATCGCGTCGTACTGGTCCAGACGCTTGGTGACCGTTTCCTCCCGATCGTCGGCCCGGTGTTCGAGCTCGGCCTCTCGGGGGGGTGGGTTATACTTCAGGTGGTAGATCTGTCCAGTCCGTTTGTCCGTGCGCCGCAGGGTGGCTCGTTCCATGAGCAATTCCCGGGGAACGTCGATCTGGACGACCGCGTCGAGGGGGGTGCTCTTCTTCGCGAGCACCGCCGCTAACGCATCGGCCTGCGGGACGGTACGCGGAAATCCGTCGAGAATGAAACCCTTGGCGCAGTCCGGAAGGGCGATGCGCTCATCGACCAGGCCGATGACGACGCTGTCGGGAACGAGCGCGCCGGCGCTCATGAACTTCTCGGCCTCTTTGCCGAGGGCCGTGCCAGCAGCGAGCGCTGCACGCAGCATGTCGCCCGTCGAGATCTTCGGAACGCCCAGCGTGTCGCAGAGGACGGCGGCCTGAGTGCCTTTGCCGCTCGCGGGGGCGCCCAGCAGCACGAGCCTCACGTAGTCCTCCGCCCACTCAGGCGAGTGACACGCGGCCCGGTCAGCCCTTCATAGCTGCGGGTGATGAGGTGCGCTTCGATCTGATTCACCGTCTCGAGCGCCACGCCGACGACGATCATCAGGCTGGTCCCACCGAACTGAAACGGGATGCGCAGCGACATCGCGACCACCGACGGAATCACGCAGATGGCGGCGACGTAAATCGAGCCGGCCACGGTGAGCCGCGACAGCACGCGGTCGATGTACTCGGCAGTCTGCTTGCCGGGACGAATGCCAGGGATGTTTGCTTGCTGCTTCTTCAGGTTCTCTGCCACGTCCAACGGCTGGAAAGTGACCGAGGTGTAGAAGAAGGAGAAGAAGATGCAGAGCATCGCGAAGAAGACCTGGAATACCCAGTCACCGCGATTCAAGACGCTGCTCAGCGCCGACATACCCGGGATATTGAAGCCCGCGAGGGTCGCCGGGAACATCAGCAAGCTCGAGGCGAAAATCGCCGGGATCATGCTGGCCATGTTCACCTTGAGCGGCAGGTGCGCGCGCTGCTCGCCGTACACGTGCGCCGCTTGCGCGCCGTACACTTGGCGACCCACCTGACGGCGCGAGTACTGAATCGGGATGCGGCGATGCGCGCGCTCGAAGAACACGACGCAGGCGATGCTGAGCATGAGCATGGCCAAGAGCACCGTGATCGTGAGCGGCTGGATGTCTCCTGCGTGGCCTTGCCAGTAGTTCGTGATGCCGCCGGGGATGCCGCTCA
>JAEUAF010000755.1 GCA_019695485.1 Sorangium sp. | reverse complement strand
GCTCGGGCCCTCGGTCCTGCGGGGCCGGCGCCCGGTCATGGGCTGAACCATGGGCTGAAAGCCGCCGCAACGGGCTGGCCGGATGGCGCATTTGCAGTGACAACGGACGGCGTGCGCGGCTCGCACGATCGTTTTCGAGACAGTGTTTGAGCGGCGCCGGCCGTCGGACTACACCTCGCGGCGTGACCCAAGCTCCCGAAGCCCCGCTCACGTCATTCCCCAAAGACCGCATCAAGGTCCTCCTGCTCGAGAACATCCACGAGAGTGCACGACAGCTCTTCGCGGCTGAGCACTTTCAGGTGGAGCTCTTGAAGCACGCGCTGAAAGAGGACGAGCTCATTTCGCGCATGCCCGACATTCACTTGCTAGGAATTCGTAGCAAGACGCAGGTGAGCGCGCGAGCGCTCGCGGCCGGCAAGCGCCTGCTCAGCGTGGGCTGCTTCTGCATCGGGACGAATCAGGTCGATCTCGCGGCCGCGAATCGACAGGGCGTGCCTGTTTTCAACGCACCTTTCTCGAACACGCGCAGCGTGGCCGAGCTCATCATCAGCGAAGTGATCGCGCTGTCGCGCAAGCTGGGTGATCGCTCGCGCGAGGTGCACACGGGCGTCTGGAACAAGTCTGCCGCCGATTGCAACGAAGTGCGGAACAAGGTGCTCGGCATCGTCGGCTATGGCCACATCGGGCGCCAGCTCGGCGTACTGGCCGAGTCGCTCGGCCTGCGCGTGATCTTCTTCGACATCATGAGCAAGCTCCCGATGGGCAACAACCGCAGCGTCGCCACGCTGGACGAGCTGCTCTCGGAGTCCGACTACGTGACCTTGCACGTGCCGGCGACCCCGCAAACCAAGAAGATGATTGGCGTCCGCGAGATCGCCAAGATGCGCAAGGGCAGCTACTTGTTGAATGCCAGCCGCGGCACCGTGGTCGACATCGAAGCGCTCGCCGAGGCGCTGAAGAGCGGCCAGCTCGCGGGCGCGGCGGTCGACGTGTTTCCGGTCGAGCCCGAGTCCAACGACGACCCGTTTCGCAGCGAGCTGCAGGGGCTGCCCAATGTGATTCTCACGCCGCACATCGGTGGTTCCACGAGCGAGGCGCAGGAATCGATCGGCCGTGAAGTCGCGACCTCACTCACCAAATTCGTGAACGCGGGCGCCACCACCGGTGCCGTGAATTTTCCCCAGATCGAGCTCGCGCCCCAGCCCGGCACGCACCGCATTCTAAACGTGCACCGCAACGTCCCCGGCGTGCTGGGTGAAATCAACGGCATCGTCAGCGGCCTGCGCGTCAACATCCACAGCCAGCTGTTGTCGACCGACTCCGAGATTGGCTACCTGATCATGGATTTGGACCAGGACGCTTCCGACTCCGTTCGCCAGGGAATCGGCTCGTTGCCGACCAACGTGCGAACGCGCATCCTCTACTGAGGGTCCTCAACTCCAAGCGTCAACCACGCACGGGGCGGGCGCGCGTCCGGAACCGTCAGCGGAGGACGGCGCTCGCTATGGCGTGCCCGACATCCTCGCCGGCGACGACGGCGTCGCGCCCGGAGTAGGTGCCCAGGCTACTACCCGAGAGGCGGCCGGAAAAAACTGTGTCGTTGCTCGGTGACACCACGTAGCACTCGACGCGAATGGTCCCCGCGCTGCCCGCGTCGGCGGCCTCGCCTCCGAGAACCCCTACCGCGCCGAACATGAACGCGAGCTGGCCTGCCCCATGCAGCGCGCCGTTGTAGTGGCGAGACTTGATGACCTGCACTTCGATGCGCGGGATCGGTGGCTCCTCGTTGGGACGCGCCACGATGATCTCGACTTGGTGACCGTGCTGACGCAGGTCCCCGTCGAGTGCATCGACGAGAGAGGCGACCATGCCTCCGTCATCGCTTGCGGCCACCTGTGGACTTACCGCGACGTAGAGGGGAATGTGCTTGGGAAGCTGGACGTGCCGGGCTCCCTTTCGGACTTCCCAAGCGGCGCCACCGCAGGCCGCGAGTACGAGTGCGAGTGCGAGTGCGAAGACTCGGATCACCTCGCGAGCTTGCCCGCGCCAGTGCCGCGCGGGCAAGAGCGTTCCCCCACAGTTCATCGCCTCCGGCTGGTCGGCCTTTGCCTCGCTTTGCCGAGCACCAACGGTGACCTACGGCTGGGCCACTTCCGACCCTCGGCGAAGCAGCGCGGTTTTTGATGCGCTAAGGCTACTCGGCGCCCTCGATTGCGGCCGCGGGCTTCCTTCGCGAGAGTAGTGTGGTCAGGCGCGCCTTGGCGCCGTCCGTCACCACGTAGAACGCGGGCACCACCAGTAGGCTTAGCAGCGTCGAAACGATCAGACCTCCCAGCACCGCGGCGGCCATCGGACTCCGCGTCTCCGTGCCTGGGCCAAGGCCAAGCACTGGCGGCACTGCCGACATCATCGTCGCGACGGTGGTCATCAAAATCGGTCGTAGCCGGAGCGGGGCGGCCTTCTTCATCGACTCCAGCGCTCCGAGCTGAGGCTCGTGTTCCCGAACCTGATTGGCGTACTCCACCAACAAGATCGCGTTCTTCTTGACGATGCCCATCAATAGCAAGAGGCCTATCATGCTGAACAGATTCAGCGATTTGCCCGACACCACGAGCCCCAATACCGCTCCAGCGACCGCCAGGGGCAAAATCGTCAGCACGGTCAGCGGGTGCAAGAAGGAATTGAATTGGCTGGCAAGGACCATATAGGCGACCAGGATGCCGACGCCGAGCGCGAAGCCGAGCCCACTGGTCGTCTCATCGAGTTGTGAGGCCTGACCCGTTGCCACCACATGCGTGCCGATTGGTAAAGCGTTGCCAAGCTCCATCACCTTGGCCATCGCCTCGGCTTGCGAGTGGCCTGGGCCCACGTTGCCGTTGATACTGATGGCGCGTTCGCGGTCGAGGTGGCTGATGGTTTGCAGGACCGGTTGCTCGCGTTGTGTTGTCAGCAGCGAGAGCGGCACCAGTTCTCCCGAGCCAGTCCGAATTTGAACGAGCGATAGATCTTCGGGGCGCGAGCGTTGGTCCGCGAGGAGGCGCATGCGGATGTCGATGCGGCGGCCTTCGGTGGTGTACTTGCCCACCGTGTTGCCGCCGATCAGCGCACTCACGGTGCTGCCAATGTCGGAGATCGAGATGCCGAGCTCCGTCGCACGGTCGCGATCAGGGATGATCTGAAGCTCGGGTGAGCCAATTTGGTAGTCGGAGTTCAGGTCGGCTGCGACGCCGCTGGCTTGCAAATCGGCCTGGAATTTGGTGGCCGCGGTCACCAGTTCTGCCCAATCCGCGCCGCGAATCGTGAACGAAACTGGCGAGCCCTTGGCGGCGCCGAAGCTCTGCTGGGACGGATCTTGAATCGACGCGCGGACGCCCGGAATGCCCGCGAGCTCCTTGCGCAGGACCGCCATCAGTTGCTGGGCGCTCAGCGCGCGTTGCGCAGGCGGTAGCAGGTTCAGTGTGTATTGCCCGCTGCCCCCGGAGAGGGTGACCATGGTGTGCTCGATTTCAGGGTGCTTCGCCAGGCGCGTTTCGACCTTCGCCAACAATGGAGCGGCCGCGTCGATCGAGGAGCCGCCCTCGGTCTGCACGCGCACGCTCAAACGGCTCTGGTCTTGTGAAGGCACGAACTCCGTCGGTACGAGCTTCACGAGCGCGCCGGACCCGAGCAACAAGCCGACCGCAATCAGCAGCACCAGTTTGGGTGCGCGCAGCCCTGCCGCCAATACGCGCGCGTAGCCACGCTCCAGCCAAGAAAAGGCGCGGTCCGCCGCGCGTCCGACGCGGCTCCGCCCCTCGCGCGAGGTGGTGAGCATCTGCGAGCAGCGCGCCGGCGCCAGCGTGATAGCCTCGAAATACGAGAGCATTACGGCGACCGAAAGCGTCACCCCGAATTGAAAGAAGAAGCGTCCGATCACGCCCTGCATGAAGATCACCGGCAGGAAGATGGCAATTACGGCCAGCGTGGCGGCCAGCGCCGCGAACGTGATCTCCTTCGTGCCTTCGGAGGCGGCCGCTCGCTTGTCTTTGCCCATCTCCGCGTGTCGGAAGATGTTCTCCATCACCATCACGGCGTCGTCGACCACCAGACCCACCGCTAGAGAAAGCCCGAGCAGCGTGAACGTGTTGAGCGTGAAGCCGCAGAAGTAAACGACCGCCACCGTCCCGAGTAGCGACATCGGGATCGCCAAAACCACATTCATGGTGCTGGAGAGCGAGCCAAGAAACAGCCAGCACACGAACGCCGTGAGCACGACGGCCATCACGAGCTCGAGCTCGATTTCGTGCACCGATTCCTCGATGAATACCGTCGAATCGAATAGCACGTCGACCTTCATGCCCTTGGGCAGGCTGCTCTCGAGCTCCGCAATGCGCGCGCGCACGGCCTTGGCGACGGCAACGGCGTTCGTGCCGCGCTGCTTCAAGACACCGAGCGCTTGGAAAGGCACGCCGTCGAGCAACGCGATGCTGGTCGCGTCGGCGAAGCCATCCTCGACGATGCCCACGTCTTCGAGGTAGACCGGCGCGGGCTTCGAGCGCTTGACGACCAAGTGCTTGAAGGTATCGAGGTCGAGCGCCTCGCCGAGTAGGCGCACGTCGAGTGCGCGCCCGCCGGTCATCAGCTGCCCGCCCGGGATGTCGACGTGTTCACGTGAGATCGCGCCGATGATGTCGTTGGCGACGACGCCCTTTTCCGCGAGCTTGTCGGCGTCCAGCCAAATGCGCACGTTGCGGTCGACCACTCCGTTCAGCGTGATCTGGCCGACACCAGGCACTGTCTGCAGTCGCTCCTGAACCAGGTAGCGCGCAGAGTCCGCCAGCATTTGCCGAGAAAACGGGCCTGATACGCCAATCGTCAAGATCGCCGTATCGTCCGGGTTCGATTTGGAGACGGTCGGCGCCTGCACGTCTTTCGGCAGTGAGCGTTGGGTCTGCGCGACGCGTGCTTGGATGTCCTGCAGCGCCAAGTCGACGTTTCTCGACATATCGAACGTCGCCGTGATGCGCGCGCTTCCAGAGCGTGCCTGCGCTGCCAGCGATTGCACGCCTTCCACTTGGGAAAGCGCCTGCTCGATGGGCTCGATGATCTGGCGCTCGACCGAGGGCGGCGACGCGCCCGGCCAGGCTAGCGAGACCGTAATGTTCGGGTTGTCGACGTCGGGGTACTGGCTGACACCGACGCGGGTCAGGGCCACGACGCCGAACAGTACCGTGCACGCCATCAGCATCCAGGCAAAGACCGGATTCTTGATGGCGGTGTCAGTGATGTTCATGGCGCGCTGCTCTCCGGCCTGGGGCGCCTGACGCCGCGCTCCGACGAGGAGCCGGGTCGAGCGCTCGCGCCTGGACGAGCGCTGCCGGCCGGGTGCGCGCTGCCAGGGCCGAGCGGAGTTTCAGTCGCGGTTGGGTCGAGCGAATCGACTTTGCTCGCGTTGACGCGCGCGCCGCTGCTGACCGATTCCATGCCGCGAACCACCAAGAGTTCACCCGCTTTGAGACCGCTGCGGATCTCCACCCAGCCGTCTTTGGTGTTCATGCCCAGGGTCACGACTTTCTCGGTCGCGACGTTGCCTTCGACTACGTAGACGACATAGCCGTGATCGGTGGCGCGCGTCGACGAACGCGGGATCAGCGGTGCGTCGCGTTTGGCGCCGATGTCGATGCTGACTTCGCAGAACGACCCCGGACGCAGCCAATATTTCTTGTTCTCGGTGTCGACTTCCGCGGTGACGGCGACCGTGTGCGTGGTCGGCTCGGCGGCAGCGGCGACCAGCGTGATTTTTGCTTTGTAGTCGCCTTGGGCTTCGCGCAGCGTGAAGTTCACGGGCATGCCCGGCTTGAGCCGCGGTGCATTCTCGGGTTCGACTTGGAAGCGCAACAGCAACGGGTCTGAGCGCAGCAACGTCGCCATCAAGTAGCCGGTATTGACGTATTGTCCGGTTTCGACGGTACGCGTTTGAATGGTGCCATCGATGGGCGCGCGCACGAAGGCGTCGCGCAAGTTGACCTGCGCGACCTTCAGGGACTCGCTGGCGACCTCAGTATCGGCCTTGGCGGTGAGCGTCTTGGTTTGGTAGGTGGCGAGTTCCTCCCCCGGAATCAGCCCTGGGTGCTGCGCGCTGGCGCCTTCGCGGCGCGCGACCATGGCCTCGTTGTCTTGTTGCGCGGCCTGCACCTTGGCGAGCGCGGCCTTGGCGCCATTTACGGCGAGCTGATAGCGCTACGAATCGATGACCACGAGCACGTCGCCCTTCTTGACGTTTTGCCCTTCGGTGAAGCCCACCTTGTCGACGACCCCGGAGACGCGGGCCGTCACCTGCACGCGCTCGAAGGCTTCCAAAGTGCCTGGCGCTTGCACG
>JAEUAF010000600.1 GCA_019695485.1 Sorangium sp. | reverse complement strand
GGGGGCGGATTCGTGGCAGCCGCTGCGGGCCTCGGCTGCGCGAACGGATTCGACGCGGGGCCGGAGCGTGCGATGGTAACGCCGTCCCCGTCGTCGTCCTCGGACACTTGTGTGGAGGCGGGTGCGGGCGCGGAGCGTGAGGGTCCCCGAGGGGGAGCCTGCGGGGGACGCGAGAGCGGTGCGCCGTTTTCGTCCACCGGGGACAGCGAAACCCGCGTCGCCTCGTCATCGCCGTCGAAGCGTGACGGCGCCGCAGATGGCGGGCGCGCCTGCTGCCCAAAGCCTCGCGCCTTGAGTGCGGCGGCAAGCTCGGGGATTTCGAATGCTGTCTTCCAATCGGGCATTCCTTCGCGCCAGATATACGTATTGGCGTCGATGGTGCCGGCCGCGTAGAGATCCACGATTCGCGCTTGGCTCGCGGGCTCACGGCGCCCGTCGCTCAGGGCCACAAGCCATGCGCTCGAGGCGGGATCTGACGGAGCGGCCAGGGCGGCGGCCGCGGGTGGGCTGGCCGCGGAGCCAGCGGCGGGCACACCCATGCCGAGCATCGTCTTGCGGCGTTCCCGGCGATCATTACCGGGCGAGGCGGGTTGACCCGCCCCTACGCCACTCGGCAACTGGCTCGGCCGCGCCGGCTCAGCCGCGGTAGCACCTAGGTTGGTGCCATCGACGACGATCGCGGTGCCGCAGTGTTTGCAGGTGATTCGCACCCGCTTGCCGCGAACCCGGTCGTCGGGCACTGCGTACTTGGCAGGACAGGCCGTGCAAGCGACGTTCATATCGATGTGACGGAGCGGAAGGTGGCTCGGGTCGACACCTAACACGATAGAAACCTGGGCGCCAATGCTGGAACGCGCCGTCCCCGGAGGGTCGTGGCCCCGGACAAGGAGGCCCGCGCGAAGTCGGCGCTCAGTCCGGGCGGCCCACGCGGCACCAGAGCCGCAGGATCATCGTGTCGCGCTCGGTCCAGGGGGTCACGTCAATGCGGCTGATGCCGGATAGGTTACCGCCCGGCAAGCGGTGCGCGAGGTGCTGGCTGACGAATCGGCGGCGTGAGTCGTCGCTCGCCAGGGCACTCGGATCGGGTTGACGCACGACGAAGGTCAGCATTTCGAAGATCTCGGGCGCCTCCATAGCCGCAGGCGCCGGAGCCGGGGACGCCGCTGGCGCAAGCGCAGGCGCAGGGCGGCTCGACTTGCTTCTCGGTGGGCGGGACGGCGTCGTCGCGCCAGGCGCGTTCGGCACGCGGTCTCCGTAGGGAAGGGTTGTCAACGGTTCCCTGGGCGCGCCGAGCTCCTCCGCGATGGCCGCCAGCGTGTCGCGGCCAGCAGGCAGCTGCTCGATGATGATCTCCGGCGCGCTTTCGGTGCCGGTCAGGGGACGTTTGCGACTCGGCTTGCGCGGGCCAGCGAGCTCGTTGGCAATGGCATCGAGTGTCTCGCGGCCGGCCGGCGCGATCGCCACGCGGATTTCGGGTTCGACCGCGCGGATCTCGCCGCTTCGGCGGCGGCGTTCACTGGGGGCACTGGGGCGTTTGCTCGCGCGCGGTTCCTTGTCCGTCACCGTGCGGTCAGTATCGCATCGGTGCGCAACGCCGGGGCACTAAGAATGCGCGCTCCCCTCAATTTGGAGGCGATCGACGGCCTCGTTCTCGCAGCTCGATAGGCGCGGTTGTGGGGAAGCGTGCGCGAGCTGCGCACGGATCCCGCGCGTTTCAGCCCGCCAATTCGCTGCGACCCATCAAGTATTCGTCGACGCCGCGCGCGGCTTTGCGACCGTCCGCGATCGCCCAAACCACTAGCGATTGGCCGCGTTGGCAGTCGCCCGCGGCAAACACGCCTGGCACGCTGGTCATGAACTTCTTGTCGACTTGCACGTTACCGCGCCTGTCGAGCCCTAAGCCCAAGTCATGCACGATGCCGGGGTGCTCCGGGTGCACGAAGCCCATCGCTAGCAGGACGAGGTCGGCGTCGAGCGTGAATTCGCTGCCGGAAACGCGCTCGAATTTCCCGCCTTTGAGCTCGACGCGAACGCATTCGAGGCGCTCCACTTTGCCGTTGCCTGCGACGCGCTCGGTGGACACGCTGAAATCTCGACTGCCGCCTTCTTCGTGCGAACTGGAGGTGCGCAACATCAGAGGCCAGAGCGGCCAAGGCGTCGAGTCGGCTCGGTCATCCGGGGGGCGCGGCATGATCTCGAAGCTCGTGACGCTGAGCGCACCCTGCCGATGCGAGGTGCCGATGCAGTCGCTTCCGGTGTCGCCACCGCCAATCACGACCACGCGCTTCCCAGTCGCCAGGATCGCTTCCGAATCCGGCACGGTCTCGCCGGCCACCCGGCGATTTTGCTGCGTCAGGAAGTCCATCGCGTAGTGGATCCCAGGCAACTCGCGGCCAGGCACCGGCAGGTCCCGCGGTACGCGCGAGCCCATGGTCAGCACGACGGCGTCGAACTCGGTGCGCAGCGCCTCAGCGGTAACGTCCTTGCCGACGTCCACCGAGGTCTTGAAGACGACGCCTTCAGTCGTCATCTGCTGCACGCGACGCTCGATCAACGACTTTTCCATCTTGAAGTCGGGGATGCCGTACATGAGCAGGCCCCCGATTCGATCGTCGCGTTCGAAGAGCGTCACGCTGTGCCCAGCGCGATTCAATTGCTGCGCCGCGGCCAGCCCCGCCGGCCCTGAGCCAACGACGGCGACCTTCTTGCCCGTGCGACTCTTCGGCAGAATCGGCTCGACCAGCGCATCTGCCCAGGCGCGATCAGCGATGCTGCGCTCGATGAGCTTGATCGAGACCGGATCGTCGTTGATGCCGAGTACGCACGCGGCCTCGCAGGGCGCCGGGCATACGCGACCGGTGAACTCTGGGAAGTTGTTGGTCGCGTGCAGCGCCAAAATGGCCCGCTTGGGGTCGTTCTTGAAGACGTGGTCGTTCCAGTCGGGGATCAGGTTTCCGAGCGGGCAACCGCTGTTGCAAAACGGAATCCCGCAATCCATGCAACGAGCGCCTTGAGCCGCCAGTTGCTCCTGCACCACCGGTAGCTCGAACTCGCGAAAATCCTTCACGCGTTCCGGGACCGGGCGCTTCTGGGGGTCGATGCGCTCGAACTCTAAAAATCCTGTGACTTTTCCCACGGGCTTACTGTGGTTCCGGGCTGGTGGTCTTCGACTCAGATCTGGAGCGCCGGACTGCGCGAAGCCCCGGTCGGGGTCTCGCGCAGGGCCGTCGCATGGCTCTTGCGAGCCTAGGTTCAGGGGCTTTCGTGTAGCACAGCCTTGGTCGGGGTCGCGGCCTTTTCGCGGCGCGCGAGCTCGTCGAGTACCCGTCGATACTCCACAGGAACGACCTTCACGAGGCGCGGCAGGGTGCTCTCCCATTGGGCGAGCAGTTGGGCTGCTTTGGGGCTGCCGGTCCGGCGAACATGCTCTTCCATGAGCGCCGCGACGCTCGCCGCGTCCTCGTGATTGAGCGCCTCGAGCTCGACCATGCCGAGGTTGCAGCGCTTCTCGAAGTCGCCGTCCTCGTCGAGCACGTAAGCGAACCCACCGCTCATGCCAGCTCCAAAATTGCGACCCGTCCGGCCGAGCACGAGCACGCGCCCACCCGTCATGTACTCGCAGCCATGATCGCCGACCCCTTCCACGACAGCGGTTCCGCCGCTGTTGCGGACGCCGAAGCGTTCACCCGCGCGGCCGTTGAAGAACGCCTTGCCGCCCGTCGCACCGTAGAACGCCACGTTGCCGATCAAGATGTTCTCGTCCGATCGGAACGACACACCGCGCGGTGGGCGAACGGCGATCACGCCGCCAGCCAACCCCTTGCCGCTGTAGTCGTTGGCGTCGCCTTCGAGCGAAAACTCGATGCCAGTCATGAGGAACGCGCCGAAACTCTGGCCGGCGGAACCCTTGAACGCGACCTGAATCGTCGCCTCGGGGAGGCCGTCCTTGCCGTGCCGCCGCGCCA
>JAEUAF010000504.1 GCA_019695485.1 Sorangium sp. | reverse complement strand
TGCCAACGAGTGCGCGCAGTGCGCTGTCGGTGCCGGAGGCAACGCTCGCCCAGACTGAGCCGTTCCAATGCAGCAAGGTTCCCGCTTCACCCGCCGCCCAAATGTCTGTTGGCGTAGCGCCCCAGATGGCCGACAACGTCACCTGCTTGGGGACCCCCGCCACGAGGCACCAATGGTCCGCGCTGCACGCCGTGTCGCTCTTGGGCGCCGCGGCGCGCGCATCAGCGTTCGCTGAAGGCGGGCTCGCCGCTGCCCGCGCTGGCTGCGAGGGTTTGGTCGAAGCGCTACCGCAAGCGTTCAGCACGCATGCCAAGGCTAGCGCGGTCGAAGCACCAACTTGAAAGTGGCGGTTCGTCGTCATGCTCAACATCGTAGAACAGGATCCCCGAGTGGTGATCAAGATCCTCCGCCAGGGCGGCGCTTCAAAGAAATGACTACTCCCTGGCGGATCACGTAACTCGCTGTGGGCGCGCGGCCCACGCCGAGCCTGAAACTCCGCCGACTCATACGGATTCGCGCGTCGCAATCCCACGCTTGTGGAGTCACGCGGAGTCGACGAGAATGGCAACCATTGGAAGGCCGCGACCCGCGCTCGCTGGTCTCGGTAGAAGCCGTCGTCTGGGAGTTTTCGCATGCAACGAATGTCGCGTACCTTTGCCTGGTTGCTCGCTTGCGCCGCGTTGTGCGGTGTTTCCGCTGCTCGCGCCGTAGACGTGACGACTCGCGCCTTCGACAACAATCGCAGCGGCTGGAACAGCGCCGAGACCACCTTCACCAACAGTAATTTGGGTACGCTGCACCTGCTTCGGACGTTTCCGGTAGACGAAAAGGTCGAAGCGCAGCCGCTCGTGGTCGGCAACGTGCTGTACGTCTTCACGATGAACGACACCGTCTATCGCTTCGACGTCAACACGGGAGCTTTGCTAAACTCGCGGACGCTGGCCAACGCCATCGACCCCTGTGTGCAGCCAGGCCAGATGGATATGTGGTGCGTCTACCACAAGTGGGGAATCGCGGCGACGCCAGTGATCGACCCGGCGACGAACAGTCTCTATGTCGTCACGTTTCAACGTGCGCCGGGTTCGGGTGACAACGGCAATCGTGAGCATCATTTGTGGACGCTCGATGCGACGACGCTAGCCAACCAAGCGCCGGAGATTTTGGTCCAGGGAAACGCGGACAACGGCGGCAAGCACTTCAACACCGGCACGCAGACGCCCTATCAGAAGCTTCGCGCGGGGCTTGGCCTGATCAACGACGCCGGCAACAAAGCCGTGGTCTTAATGTTCTCGATGAATGGCGAAAACCCAGCCGGCCCAGGCAACGGCTTCGTGTTCGCCTACGATACGCGCGGGCTCCACCATGAAGCGGGTTTCACGCCCACGCCGGCGATCTGGTGCACGACGCCGAATGGCGGCGCCGGCGGCATTTGGATGGCGGGGTCGGCGCCGGCAATTCAAGGCAACGACATCTAGTTTACGACCGGGAACGGCGCCATCGGCAATAACAACTTCGGCGAGAGCTTCGTGAAGCTCGCGTATGCGCCCGGCAGCGCAGACACCAACGGCGGAAAGCCTCGGCTCGAACTCGGCGACTTCTGGACGGCCTTCGACGACAATGCGCGCGAGTTCACCGACGAGGATCTCGGTTCGGCCGGCGTGATGCTAGTCCCAGGCTTTCAGGGCCTGCTCGGGGGCGGTAAGGACGGGGTGCTCTATAACCTCAATCGCACGAACCTCGGGCATAACTCGTGGACGCCGCACTTCAATCTGCCCTTCGTCGCCACTTATCTGCCGAACGCGCCGAACGGCGCCGCGGGCCTGCCTACGTCGACCGCAGCGGACCCCAATTGGCCGATCATCAAGCTCGATCGCAATCTGCACGGCGGCACGCCGGACCAGAAGATGCATCACATCCACGGCACTCCCGTGTACTTGCCGATGGCAACTCACGGCAATGTTTACATCTGGGGAGAGAATGAGCGCGTGAAGGTTTACAACCACAACTTCACAAACCAACGCATCGACGCCTTTCGAAACCAAGGTACCGTGTATTCGTCGGCGGGAAAGCCGCCTCCTGGAGGGATGCCGGGCGGCATGCTCGCGCTCTCGTCAAACGGCACCAAGAAGGGGAGTGCCGTATTGTGGGCGACCATCCCCAAGAACGGCGACGCGAACCAAGCTGTCGTTGCCGGCTCCCTCGTGGTGTTCGACGCGACCAGCATCGTCGGCGACAAGGAGCTGAAAAAGCTCTTCTCGTTCGACTATGATTTCTTCTCGAAGTTTAGCCCGCCCGTCGTAGCCAACGGCAAAGCCTACGTGGCCACATTCAAGAATTCGGTGCTCGAGTTCGGGCTCTGACGGCCGCTCCCGGTCGGTTACGGCTCGGCACGTTGGCCCGCACGGTCCGATGGGAACAGCAAAGCGGGCCGACCTCGGGTCGAACGCGCGAGTAGTCGTCGGGTCTCAATGTGGCGGCGCGCTTTTCGGCGGTGCGGTCGGCAATCGTAGAAAGAGGCTGCATTCGCGGCTTTCGGCCTCATCTCGACACGCGGCCTCGAGTCGTTGGCGAGCGCCGTCGTCTCCGGCAACGGCGTTGCAGAACAATGCGGGCCGACACGCGGAGAGCCACTGTCTGCACGCTTCGCCTATCGACTCCCCGAAGCGTCGACAGATTTCCTCAGGACGCCCGTCGACGACTTCGCTTATTACGGCGTCGGCGAGATGCCCACAGCCCGCGTGGTTCCCGGCCTTGCACCCCTTCTCGAACCAGAGCAGAGCTCCAACGTCGCTTGGCGCCTTTGGCAAGGACCACTCGCCTGCCTGCACGCAGGCTTCCGCGTTCCTTCCGGAACACAGACTGCCGAAAAATTCCTGAGCCTGCACTGTCGTCCTTGTCAGCCACCACAGACGGCTCAGTGCTCGACAGGCGTCGGCCGAGCCGAGTTCGCATCCAGCCCTTGCCGCTTCGACGGAGTCGTGATCTGCGAGAAAGTCGCACGCTGCAAGTTGCCGTTCTGAGACGCAATATCGCAATAGCTTCGGCGTGGCGGAAGGGTCGCGTGGCGAGACCGCAATCGCGGCCTCGACGCAACTCGCGGTTACCCCGCGTGAGCAGGCGATTCGGTGCAACACGATGACAGCGGGAAGCCGCGTGTCGCTGCTCCATTCCGCCAACTGGCGCGCCAGCGTGGCGCACCCATCCGCGTCGCCCTGGTTGCACGCGGCATAGCTCTCGGGAAAGAGAACCTTTGAATCGTCAAATCGTGGGCTATCAACCAGCAGTCCCTCATGCAAGCAGCCGCTCACGAGGCCGGCCGTCAGGGTTGCTTTTAGTACGCGCACGCTACTTGGACTCGCCGAGCCACGCCACCTTGGCTCCCGCGTTTCGGTTTGGGCAGGCGGAGTAGCTCGCGCCAGGAATCTGCCGCAACGCCACGTCGATGAGTCGCGCCGCGGCCTTGTGAGACTGTTTGCGATCTCGGCTGCGAGGTCCGGGTGAGATGACTTGAGTCGCAAACCTGCGGCGCTCAGGCCGGACGTTTGTGTCGCCGATTTCGTCGTCGAATCGCGCCGTCTTTTGCTGGCGCCGCGCGAGCGCGTGTGACTTGCATCGCTGGCGAATCTCACTTGCTGCGGATGGGTATGTGATTCCATTGCGCGTCGATCCCGAGAGAGCTAGCGCGCGCAAATTGACTATTGCTGAGTTCATGGACTGAAGGGTAAGTTGCGTTCAGTCACGGAGGCGCTTCTCATGAAAATGAGTTTGCTCGATCGTAGTTGGGTGCATAAGCGCCTTTCCAGCAACGTATTCATTGGTGAGCCAAGCTCCCGTGGGGCGCAAGAATTCGCGACGATTTCTGGGTTTCCGCAGGGTCACGAGCTCTATAGCGATAGCGTGTGTGGCCTGAGCGCGAGTGGCTATCTAATCGAGGTGGCGCGGCAGGCCAATCTCGCCATTTGCCACCGTTTCTTCGATGTTGCGTTGGAGGCGGCGTTTCTCGTCACTGCCATCGATTGGCAGTTCGAGGGCGAAGAGCCGTTCGTCGTGACGAAACTTGCCCCCTTCGAAGTGGTGACGCAAGTCTTGGAAACCCAGCAGCGCAAGGGCGCACTGGCGCGGCTCGTGACACGCACCTCGTTCTTCAGCGAACAAAAGCGGTTCCTGACTGGGGGCGCAAGTTTTCTGATCTCGTCTGCCCGTCACGCGGTCGAGAAGTCGAAACTGCGCCCGGCTGCGGAACCCGCCTGCGCTCCGCTCCGGCCTGACGCCGTGCAAGTGAAGCATCCGCGCAACGTGTTGGTCGGAGCGCCGGAGGCGGCTGACCTTGATGCGAACAGAATCCCCATGCTCGTCGACCCGCGGCACCCATTCTTCTTCGAGCACGAGAATGCGCACGTTCCGGGCATGATGCTGCTCGAGGCTGGCAAACAAGCGGCCGTTTTCGCGGCGAAGCACGCATTTCCGATTCTCAACGGGACCTACGCTGACCTGCACTCGGGGGAGATTCGCTTCGGACGCTTCGCGGACTTGCACCGTCAAATCTTCATCAACTGTCACTTCAGCCCAGTGCAGGAGTCGGCGCGTGGCTTCCGCCTGCCGACTGAGATCGTGTTCGAGCAGGGCGGCGTTGAGATTGGTCACATCCGGGGAGCACTCTCGTTTCTCGCGCTGGACGACGCGATCGAAATGTCCGCGCTGCTCCGCCGTCCCGCCGGCGAGGCGCCGCCCTCCAGCCGCCATTCGGTCCAAGAGTCTTTGGGCGCACGATGAATGCGCACGAGGTCCCTCGCGTCGCTGTCATCGGTGCCGGCATGTCCGGCATTGCGGCAGCGCACTACCTGCGTCAGAAGGGCTATCGGCCTGAGCTCCTGGAGGCGGGCTCGACGCTCGGCGGACGCGCGAGCTCCATGCCCCTCGCGGGTCGCAGCATCGACATCGGTGGCAAGAACATCGGGCGCCGCTACCGGCGCTTCCGTGAGTTTTTGACGCACTACGGCTCGCCCTCCCTCGAATACTTCGGCATCAATTCATCCACCATCAAGGATGGACGCCTCCACACGCTGGATTCGCAGCGCAAGCTGAGCTCACTTTGGCACGTCCTCAAGCTCGTGGGTCCGCGGGACTTCGCGCGGCTCGCGCAGCTTGCCGGCTGGGTGCGTCGCTTTCCCGAGGAAGGCATGCTTGGTGGTGCTCGGTTCGGGGCGCTCTCGGAGCGTAAGGACGAACGGCCGCTTTCCGAATGGTTTTCGCCGGCCACCTGCCGCTATTTTCTGCGCCCGATCTTGCTGCGCATGAATGGGGCCGAGCCTGATCAGTACTTCCTCGGTTGTTTGGGCAGCAACTTGAAGATGCTGTTCGACAGCTATGATCAGCTGAGCTCCGGCATGTCGAGCGTGCTCGACAGGTTTTCCGACGAGGTCTCGGTTTGCCTCGGGACTCGCGCCGCAAAGTTGCTGTGGTCGGGAGCTCGCGTCACGGGGGTCGAGGTCGAGCGCCACGGCGTGCGCGAACGTCGCTTCTACGACGCCGTGGTGCTGGCACTCCCCGCAGCGCTCAGCGCAGAGCTCCTCGACGGGCAGCCGATTCAGTCGGACCTCCGCCAGATCGCCTATCATCCGGTCACGCTGGTGGTGGCGCGCTATCGCCGCCCGATCTTCGATCAGCGGGTGCGAGCTATCGTCTTCGGGCCGGAAAGCCCGCTGAGCAACGCGGGCTGCTACGGCAAGCAGTCGCTCGATATCGTGCGCTATACGCTGAGCGGGCGCGCG
The DNA here is from genome assembly GCA_019695485.1 of Sorangium sp. Taxonomy (GTDB): domain Bacteria; phylum Myxococcota_A; class Polyangia; order Polyangiales; family Polyangiaceae; genus PMG-095. Next base: position 4,524 of record JAEUAF010000504.1, on the reverse strand, counting down.
GCGGGCTGGATTGACGAGCGCTCCGACCCGGAGCGAGTCCTCAGCAGGGCCGAAGCCGAGTTGGGGCGCTTCGTACCGATTGAACGCTCGCAGCGGGTCGACTTCGTCTTCAAGCATTTTCGGCACGGGCTGTGCGCTTACGGTCCGTATCATCATCGCTTCCTCGAACGGCTCACCGCCTGGGAGGGGTCCGTTGCTGGGCTCTTTCTAGCCGGGGACTACGTGCGCGGGGCATCCATCGAGGCGTGCTTCCAGTCCTCCTTCGAATGTGTGGAGCGACTGCTCGCGCGCGCGCCTGAAGAAAGAACCAACGACAGCGGCGTTCGCTCGGGATTCTTCGCCGCTCCATCGAGTCACGCCGGCCTGGACCCGCGCGTAGGAGAACAGCCATGAACGCATCGACACAAGACGTCATCACCAAGGCCAGAGTCGCCCCTAGCTACTACCTCGGCGAAAGCCCGCTGAAGGACCACCCGTTCGATAACGTGAACACCTGTCCCATGTACATTATCCCTAACTTCGGGACGCTGGATTGGGACAAGCCGAGTCCCGAAGCGGTCGCGAAACACATGGGTCGTCTGAAGGACGCTCAAGGCGCGCTCAACGAAGAAATCATGATGTACGTCCACGTGCCGTTTTGCACGTCGTACTGCCACTATTGTAACTTCGCGAGAGATCGCTTTCCGTGGCGCGACCATTCCGTGCTCGACTCGTACACGGACTACCTGATCCGGGAGATCGACTACTACATGGACGAGGTGCCGTACGTGCACACGCGTCGCTTCACTTCACTCTACATCGGCGGTGGAAGCCCATCGACGCTAGGCGCCGCGAACGTCGACCGGTTGCTGTCGCACCTGGCGAAGAAGGTTCCGGACTGGGACAGCATCGAGAAGACCTTCACCGGTGAACCGAAGACGCTGAAAGAGACTGGCCTGCTCGATGTGCTGGTACAGCACGGGATGAACCGCATCACGTTCGGGATCGAGAGCCTGAACCCCACTCACCGCAAGTACATCGGCCGCACCGACAAGGTAGAGGACATCGAGAGCGTGTTCGATGGCCTCGCCCAAGCCGGGTTCAAAGGCGACACCTGCGCGGACTTCATGTTCAATCACCCTGGGCAAACCTTCGAGGAGATGGCGGCTGATCTGGAGCAGGTCGTGCGTGAATTTCAGCCGACCGAGCTCGACACGTACAACACCATTTACGTGCCGTATCGCCCGCTGCATAAACTCGTGATCAAGGGTAAAGTGCCGCAGCCGGCCAACATTCGCGGCCTGTTGCAGATGCGCGAGCACCTCTACGACACGCTGCTCGCGAACGGGTACCATAACACGATCGCGGAGACGTACTCCAAGCGACCGGAGCGCAGCCAATACCAAACGGCGCATTGCGCTCGGCAAGACATCATTGGCATCGGCGTGGGGGCGCGCGGCAACATGAAGGACATGGTGTCGATCAATCCAGCCACCACCGACGATTGGATGAAAGCCATCGACGAGAGTCGTTACTCGACCCGCACGCTGCAAACCATCAAACGCGACGGCGTGTTGAAGCGCATCATGGTCATGTGGCCGCGCTATATGACGCTCGACAAGTCCCTCTTCGAGAGCTTTTCGGACGTCGAGTCCTTTCCGGCCATGTCGCGGATTCTCGAGTCCCACCTGGACAAGCAAGTGTGCGACGAAACCGTGAGCGAGTACCGCATGAACAAGCTCGGCGTGCTCTGGCACCCGAACATGCAATGGGACTATATGCACCCCGACCTGAACATTTGGGGGAAGGTCATTGGGCGGCATTTTGGCGAAGGGAAGCGCCACTGGGACGATGCAGAGCGCTTCCAGCGCACCCGAACGGTGCGCTTCATCGACCGCTTCACGGACAAATACCCGAAGCTGATGAAATAGCGGACCGCGCCTGGTGAGTGGATGAGCGAGCTCGTAATCGACCCAAGCCGGCCACGGCCCACGCCGCGCGCCCCGCTATTGCCGCGGGAGTGCTATCGGCGCTCGACCTCGGGGGCGCTCGCCTTCATCGGCTTCGTGTTGGCGCTGTGGTGGGTGCCGGCGCTTCTCGCGGTTTGGGTCGCGCGCGGCGACGCGCTGGTGGCTTGGCAGAAAGTGCCGCTGGTGGTGGCCTTGGGCTTCGTGGCGGGGCAAGGCTTCCACCTGAGCGGCTGGGTGGGGCACGAGGGGTTTCACTTCAATTTGTTCCGCAGCAGGCTAGCGAGCGCCATCGTCGGGATCGTGGTTTCGTCCGTGACGGTGGTGTTCGTCGAGGTGGGTGTGGCGATCGAGCACGTCAATCATCATCGCTATGCCAACACCGAGCGCGACCCCGACGTGCCGCTGTTCTCTAAGCAGCGCGGCTTCTGGTCGCGCTTGTTCTTGACGCGCACGCGCGCGAATCGCGCCTTCGCGCGCGCTGCGTGGCGCCTACTCTGGGGCAAGCCGCTCGAGATGGAAGAGCGCTGGCTGCCGTTCACGCGGCGCGTCTATGCGAGGCTTGCGGCGCTGAACTTCGCTTGCTGCGCGCTGTGGTTCGCGGTCTACGTATGCTGGGGCTTGCGAGACCCGCTGTCGTTCGCGTGCTGCGTCGGCGTGCCACTGATGTTTGCCAATATCTATTCTGGGCTGCGCCCCTACATCGAGCACAGCCAAACCGACGCCGGGCTGACGACCTGCGCGCGCTCACGCAGCCATTGGTTTTACTCCTTTTGGTATTTCGGCAATGCCTACCACCTCGAGCACCACCTCTATCCGATGGTCCCGTGCTACCGACTGCCCTGGGTGCATCGGCACTTGATCGCGCTCGGATTTTTGTCGGAGTCGCACGTCGGTTTCGAACCCGACGGCCTGCGCGGTTACCGCTGGGCGCTCGCGCGGCATCAGTACGGTTCGGCGGCTGATAGCGCAGGGGCGCCGTGACGACGCGAAGCGCGCTGGCCGCGCCCAATCCGAGTGGGTCGAGAGCTCTCGGCCTCGCGCCGAGCGCAGAGGGCTGCGCAGGGGCAGAAGGCAGCGCTGGTTCCGTTGTCGCGCAGTCGTACGCGCGGCTGCGTGCGGCGCAGCGTGCGAGTCCGCACCCCGACTACGCCGCTCGCCGCGAGCTGCTCGCGTCTCTGGCGGCCGCCGTACGACGCCGCGCGAGCGATCTGATTCAGGCGGCGTCCCTCGATTTTGGCGGGCGCTCCGCGAACACCACCAAGATTGGGGATCTGGCGACGACGCTGCGCGAGCTCGATTACATGCAGCGCCATCTGCGCGCCTGGATGGCCCCTGAAAAGCGTCGGCTCGCTCTGCACTTTCGCCCGGCGCGCGGGCGCGTCGAGTACCAGCCGCTCGGGGTCGTCGGCGTGATTTCGCCGTGGAACTACCCGATTCGTCTGGCACTAGGGCCGCTCGCTGCCGCGCTCGCCGCGGGCAACCGCGTGCTGTTGAAGCCGTCGGAATTGGCGCCGCACTCCGCAGCGTGCTTGAAGGAGCTGCTCGCGCAAGCGTTGCCAGCGAGTCAGGTCGAGGTGCTGCTCGGCGCGGAGACGGTCGCGCAGGAGCTTTGCGCGCTACCCCTCGACCATCTGTTCTTCACCGGCTCGACGCGCGTTGGGAAGCACGTAATGCGGGCAGCCGCGCAGCGGCTTACCCCGGTCACGCTCGAGCTCGGCGGCAAGTGCCCAGTCGTGATTCACCCGAGCGCCTCGCTCGAATCGGCGGCTCGCCGCATCGTCGCGGGCAAGCTGTTCAACGCGGGCCAGACCTGCATGGCTCCCGATCACGTCTGGGTCCACTCGAGTCAACGCGACGAGCTGCTCGCCGCGCTTCGAGGGCAGATTCAGGCACAATATCCGACGCTCGTCGACAACCCCGACTACACGGCCATCATCAGCAGCGACCACATGCGCCGGCTTTCGGCCCTGGTCGACGATGCGCGCACGCGCGGGGCTCGCGTTGAACTCGTGACCCGAGCGGGCGAGGTGTGGCCGGCAGCTTCACGCAAGGTCGCCCCGACCTTGATCGCGGACGTATCGGACGACATGAAGCTCGCCGAGGAGGAAATCTTCGGCCCGTTGCTGCCTGTGCGCACCTTCGAATCGCTGGACGAAGTGTTCGCGAGGCTATCGCAGCAACCGAGCCCGCTCGCGGCGTATTACTTCGATAGCGACGCATCACGTTGTCGTGAGTGGCTGCGGCGCACGCGCTCGGGCGGCGCGTGCATCAACGACGTCGTCGTGCACGGGCTTCAGGATGATCTGCCGTTTGGGGGCGTAGGCGCGAGCGGGATGGGTCGCTATCACGGGCGGGAAGGCTTTCTCACGTTTTCCAACCAGCGCGGGGTCCTCTACCAAACCCGTCGCAACTGGACCGAACTCCTGATCCCACCCTATGGCGCGCTCGGACGGCGCGTCATCGACTGGCTTTCCCGTTAGCTCGAGACACCGAAAAGACCCGCAAGAATGAGACGGAGAGACACGTGAACACCGAGAGCGCAACGATCGCCGAAATCACCGACTTCGTTTATAAC
>JAEUAF010000445.1 GCA_019695485.1 Sorangium sp. | reverse complement strand
ATGCCGAGCCACTTTGCAGTCGGCGTGCCAGGGCGACGCGGGTCCACAATTAGCGAAGATTCCCGAGGATTTCTGGAGTCCGGGTACCAATGAGCTATCAAATGGGATAGTGAATTATCTAAATAGATAATATGGCGAGTGACCGGAGCCTCACAAGGAGGTTCGCCGAGCCGTTCGGACGCGAGCACAGCAGGCGAATCGACGCTGCGACGGTGGGCGCAGGTTGACCGACGTCGAGTTCGAGCGCTGCGCCGGAGGCCATCACCCGAAACGCAACGGGCGGCGGGACTAAGGGATGAGAGCGGTTTCCAGATCCAGCCACTGGATTTTGGAGGCGGCGTTGGTGTGGGTGGCGGTGGCTATGGAAAGGCGGGTGCCGACGCTCTTCATGATCAGTGCGGCGTCGTCCGCGGGCCCGGGCAAGGCAATCTCGAATACGGGGGTCGTGAAGTCAGGAGCGCGATAGAGAAAGAGGGACAAGGTGTAGCGGGTCGAGAGGCGCTGCGCGCACTGGCACGGCAAGGTCTCGAAGCATCCGCTCACGGTCGCCCACTTGCAGATCTGTTCGGCCGGTCCAGACACTCTTGCGAGCCACAGCTTTGCGTCGCTGGTGCTGGCGAGTGCGTGCAGACCGAGCGGGGTCGAATCGGCATCCGTCTGGCTCGTCGTTTCCAGCGGACAGATGGCAGGGGACTGAACTGTCCGAGACTCGGAGCAGCCGAAGTATTTGCCGGAGCTTTCCCAGATCGAACGTTGCGTGCCGTCGCCTTCGATCAAGAGGAGTCGTTCGGCAAACGGTTCGGTTTGAGCGTTGCCCGTGTAGCCCTGAAGATCGATGCTTGCGGCATAGCCGTTCTGTGCCGCCGAGAGGGTCGCGGGCATCGCTGATTCGAGGAACTCTGCGAGGAGCTCACGTTGGCCGGATGCGTCCCAGCGGATGACGCGCGATAGCGCCTGCGCAGCTGAGGTGGGTGGTGTCTCGACGTAGACGACGCTGGGCCCCGCGCCGACCAGCGTCGCGCCCAGGATGCTGCCTTGCGCGACTGCTAGCTCACCCCCATCCTCGGCGACAATCGCTAGGGAGCGGCCGCTGGCGTCGAGGCGCGAGACGAGGAACGCGAAAGTTCCGGCGTCGTCGATCGCGACGTCGAGCACTTCCGCACGCGTGACCGGCGCGACGAGGTCACCGACAACGCCGCTCGCGTCGAGCCAGTGCGGCTCGTCGTCGACCCAGCCGAAGCGCACGGTTCCGGAGTTCGACGCGAGCACACGGCCCGCGCTGATGTCAGGCTGCGGCGTGAGCGCAATGCCTAGGCTCCCGCGCTCGGCGATTTCGAACGCCGGCGCGAGCGGGTACGCGCGCGTCGCCGAAAATCCGAGGAGCGAGCGTTCCGTGCTCGCTGCCAGACTAAAAGCCGACACCGCGAGCTTGCACTCGATTTGCAGAGCGTCGGTGACGGGACACGCCCCAGCGGCGCAAAATTGCGCGGGGGCGCGCGCGGTCGCCGTACAGTCTCCCTTCGGAGTCGTGGGGACCGACGCTGAGCCGCCGCTCGTGGGTGCGCCCGCGCTCGCCGTAGCGCCCGCGTGGCCACCGCTAGCGGGCTCTCCGCCGCCGGCACCGCGTGCCGCCGAGCTCGCGTCGAGATCGCGTTTTGTCTGACCGCAGCTCAAGAGCGCCCACGCCCCTCCAATGAGCCAGGGGCGAGCGCGACGACCCAGATCCAAGGCAATCACGCCACCCTAAAAAGCAAGCGGCATGCCCGGGTACGAGTGCTCGAAATTGCTCAGAACTCCTCCAGCCGCGCGCTTCCAGTGGCGCAGACTGACACAACGGGCGGCGTGCTTGGCCCGCGGTTTGCGCCCACCCGGACTACCCGAGGCATCGGCCGCCGCCTCGCTGTGCGTCTTGCACCTTGGGCGCGTCTCGGGCAAACCACGCAAATGGGGCGGGAATCAGTGGGAAAGCGTTCATCGGATACTAAAACCGGTCGCGTGCGGCCTATCAGGGTGGTGCTCGCGGTGCTGGTGGTGCTTTGCGCATTGCTCGTGTGGGGTTTGCGTGTGCATTGGCGTGAAGCAGAGCTTGCCTGGCTCGCGCGGGAACGGGCTCAGCGCGCCGCTCCGGTGGCCGCGCTCGCGTTGGCTCCGTTGCCTGTGAAGTCACCCCTGGTCGAGCGTCCTGGAAAAGATGAGTTCGGGTATCCGCGCTCGTATGTCGACCAAGCGGCTCTGCGTGGCTTGCTGGGCAGGCAACGCTACGCGGAGCTCAACGGCTACGTCGAGCAGTTCCAGCGCGAGTTCGAGGCGGATTTTCACGCCGAGTATTGGGCCAACGCGAGCTCTGAAGCGTTTCTCAGCGCCGAGCCCGAGCTGGGCGTTCTGCTCGACGCCTGGATTGCAGCGACGCCGACCTCGTTTGCTCCTTATCTAGCGCGCGGCTCGCACCATGTCGCGGCGGGCTTTGTCGCTCGCGGTAGCGGCTGGGCGAGGGAAACGGATAGCTAGGATTTCGACGCGATGAAGCGCGAGTTAGCGCTCGCCCGCAAGGATTTGGATCGCGTTCTCGCCCTCAACCCGCGCGTCGTGGCCGCGCTGCGTCAAGAGTTGCGGATGGCCTTTACGCGTTCGGCTCGCAGTGAGTTCGCCACGATCGCGGCGCGGGCATTCGCTCTTTGCCCTGGTTGCATGCAGCCGCGTGTCACGCAGCAGATCGGCCTCGAGCCACGTTGGGGTGGCAGCTATGCGGAAATGGCGGACGCTGCGGCCGCCGCGCCGACCAGCCTGAACCCCCGGTTTCGCATGCTGCCGGGCTACGCAGAAATTGATCGAGCCAACGGCTTCGTGACGGACAAGCAGCTCGACCGCGCGCTCGAGCACGCCGAGCGCGCCTGCGCGCTTGGCGAAAACGTCGACTCCCTCTCGAAGAAGGCCGATATCCTGTTGCGGCAGAAGAACGCGCTCGGGGCAGTGGCCGCCGGGCGTCGCGCACTCGAGCTTTCACCCAGCAACGGTGAGGCAATGCTGGATCTCGCGTTGGCGGAGGCGGAAGCCAAGGATTGGCGGGCGGCCTACGCGCACCTCAGCGCGGGCCTTCGCATTCGTCCCGCGTCGAGCGATGCGCGCTGGCTGCTCCCCAAGGTCGTTGCGGGTCTCAGTGCGCTTGGCGCTCAAGCGCACCAAGAAGGGCGCGACAACGACGCTATCGAGATCTTGGATCAAGCCGCCGAGCTCGATCCGAATCGCGAGATTCAAGGGCGGCGGGCGGCCGTGCTGACTAGCGGCTTTCACGGGCAAGACGCTGAGCTTGCGGCGCTCGAAGCGGCAGCGCAAAGCGCGCCCCACGACGTCTACGCCCATGAGCGCCTCGACTACGCGCTCTCCACGCGCCACGATTGGCCGCGCATTGACGC
>JAEUAF010000558.1 GCA_019695485.1 Sorangium sp. | reverse complement strand
GCATTCGCTGAAGTCATCGACCCCGCGCGTCGCTGAGCTCACTCCTGCGCGTTCAGCGCCTCGAGGGCGCGCGCGAGGGTCTCGCTGAGCGCCGCCGTCGAACAGGGCTTGAGCAACAGCTCGTACTTCAACGCCCCAGGATCCTGCTTCAGATCGTCGGGTGACAGATAGCCGGTTACAATCACGATCGGCAGCTTCGGCTCGAACACGCGCAAGACCCGCGCGAGCTCGGCGCCCGTCATATCGGGCATCGAGAAGTCGAGCACGGCGAGCGCAGGCCTTTCTGAGGCGCCACGGAAGGCTTCGATGGCGCCCTTCGGTGTCTCGTGAGCGTCCACCTGGTAGCCGCAGCGCTCGAGCATGCGTCGCAGCGATAGGCGCACCGAGGCGTCGTCCTCCACCAGCAAGACGCGTTCACCGTGGCCTTGGCGGGTCTTCGCTGGGCGCTGTTCGCTCGTCGGCGCCGCCTCTTCGGTGACCGGAAAGTAGAGTTCGAAGCGCGTGCCGCGGCCCACTTCGGAGTGAATCACGATGCCACCTCCAAAGCTCTTGACGATGCCATGCACGACCGAGAGTCCGAGCCCGGTGCCCTTGCCTTGCGCCTTGGTGGTGAAAAAAGGCTCGAAGATGCGGCGCTGCAGCGCTTCGTCCATGCCAGTGCCCGTATCCGCGACGCTCAGCACGGTGTACTCGCCTGCCGCGAGAGTCGTGGTCTTTTCGCTCTGAGCGGTGCTCAGCGAGCTGCGTCGAACGCCGATCTCCAGCGTTCCGCCTGCCGACATGGCGTGCACCGCGTTGGAGCCGAGATTCAACAGGATCTGTTGCAGTTGCACGACGTCGGCGCGGATCGGCGGCACGTTCGGCTCGAGCGAGAACTTGAGTTCGATGTCGGGCGGCACGAGGGCTTCGAGCAGCTTCGTCGCGGCTCGAATCACGGATGACAGCTCGACCAGCTCCGGACGCGGCGGCTGGTTTCGACTAAACGCCAGGATCTGAGCGACCAGCTCGGACGCCTGGGCGCTCGCTTGCTCGATGGTTCCGAGGTACTCGAGCGCCGGATGTGAGCCTGGAAACTCACCACGTAAAAGGCTCGTGTTGCCCAGAATAGCCGTGAGCAGGTTGTTGAAATCGTGCGCAATTCCGCCAGCAAGAATGCCCAGCGCCTCCATCTTCTGAGATTGGAAGAGCTGCTGTGTGAGGGCGCGTTGTTCGCGCTCGGTCTTCCGCCGCGCCGAGATATCGCTGAAGCTTATCACGCGACCCGCCGCGGTCCCCTCGAGATGCAGCGGCCGCGCCCGGTACTCGACCCAGCGCTCATCGTTGAGCTCCAGCGCACCCTCCGCGCCCGGATCGTCTGCCCCCGCGCCCAGGGAGAAGAGATTCTCGATGGCGATTGGGTCGACGGTCTGGCTGCGCACGGCCGCGAGCAGCGCGGGCACGCGCTGGGTCGCTTCGCCCCGCGCATCGAGCTTCCAAAGCTCGATGAAGTGTGGATTTGCGACCAAGACGCGGCCACTCGCGTCGAAGGCGACCAAGCCGTCGGCGGTGCTTTCGAGCGTGGCGCGCAGCAGCACATGAATGCTGCGTTCGGTTCGCTCGGCGCTGGCCCGCCGCGATACCTCGTGACCGAGCGCCAAATTCGTCTTCAAAAGCTCACTGTGCGAGCGCTCGAGCTCACTTAGCTTGCTCTCGAGCTTGTGCACGAGGCGACTGTTGTATTGTTGCAGAAAGACTTGCTCAGCGGGCCCAGGTGCCAGCGAGGGTCGTCGCGCTTTGTCGCCCCGCGCTCGCTCGATGGCTTCGAGCAGCACGCTAGGGTCGCTCGGTTTGATCAGGAATGCGTCGGCACCCAACGACAACCCGAATTCACGATCCTTCTCGTCTGTGTAGGTCGCCGTGTAGAACACGAACGGCAGCGCGCCGAGCTGGGGGTCGTTGCGCGTCTCTCGGCAGAACTGAAAGCCGTCCATGCCCGGCATCAGAATGTCCGAAACGATCGCGTCGAACGGCTCACTGCGCAGGGCGCCGAGCGCGGCGGCTCCGTCTGCGACTGCCGTGCATTGGTGCCCGCTCGCCGTGAAAAGCTGCATCAGAAGGTAGCGCCCCTGAACGTTGTCGTCGGCTACGAGGATCTTCATCAGCTTTTTGGGACCTCTTGCAGATGCGAGGCGACGCGACTCGCGAACGTCGTCGGCTCGAACGGCTTTTCGATGTAATCGCAGAAGCCCGCAGCCAGCGCGCGCTCACGATCGCCCGCCATCGCGTACGCGCTCGCCGCCACCAGCGGCAAGTGGCAGGTGTTGGGATCGGCGCGGAGCTCGCGCGCCGCTTCGAAGCCATCCATCAAGGGCATTTGAAGGTCGAGCAGCACCAGGTGTGGCGGATCGAGCCGTGCCCGCGCCAGACACTCGATGCCATTTCGCACGTGCTCCACCTCGAGCCCGTGCTGTTCCAAGAGAAAGCGAGCAAGGTAGGTGTTGGCCGGGTTGTCTTCAGCCAGCAACACGCGGCGTTTCTTCATGGCAGAGCCTCCTCGAGCTGGCTGGGCGCTGGGGCCGGCGTTTTCGGCACCCAAAAACTGAAGCGTGAGCCCCGACCCCACTCGCTTTCGGCAGAAATCTCG
>JAEUAF010000247.1 GCA_019695485.1 Sorangium sp. | reverse complement strand
TCTCCACGGTGCAGGCCGCCCGCGCGGCAACAATGCTAGCCGAGCACTGAGTAGGAGAGTGCTTCGGTTCCCGGACCGAGGCACACGCGAAGGAATCGGGGCGGCGAGCCCGCCCCGATTCCCGGTTCAGATGATCGCCGAGGCCACTCCTTTAGCATTCCGAAGTGCCTCCTAAGCCTCTGGTTGCTCCCAGCCTCGGCGGTCATCTGAGCCGTTTTTTCGCTAGGTACGCCTGAGGTCCGCGCCTTGCGGGCCAAATGCTAGAGCTCGAAGCATGCGCCGCCTCGTGTCGGATCTACGAGAGTCGTGGGACGAGGAGCTCCCGGGGCAGTGGGCGTCGGGGTTGGCGATGGGCGTCCTGGTCGCGGTGGCCTGCACGAGCCTCGGGCTCTTCTTTGGTCGCTGGCTGCCGCAAGCCGACCTGGTGATGCTGCATCTTTTGGGGGTGCTGATCGTGGCCACGCGCTACCCGCTCGGACCGGCGTTGGCGGCGGCGGCCTTGAATGCGTTGGCCTTCGACTTCGTCTTCATTCCGCCGCGCTTCGGCTTCTCTTGGCCCGACTTGCGCAGCACCATCGTGTTTTCGGTAATGGGGCTCACCGCGATTTGCGTGGCGGGCGTCAATCAGCGACTGCGCGCCGAGAAGCGCATGGCGTCGCTGCGCGAGCGAATCACGGCGTCCCTCTATCGCTTGTCCCGTGATCTTGGCAGTGCGCGCTCGACCGAGCAGGTGGTTGCGGTGGCGGTACGCGACCTCAGTGAAGTCTGTGGCGCGGCGATGTTCGTGCTCTTGGCCGACGGCGACGAGCTCTCTCTAGCGCGCGCCACACCCGAGTTGCCAGCGGCCAGCACGGCAGCAGCGCGGGATTGTTGGCACACGCTCGCGCCGAACGAGAAGCCGCTCGCTCCGGGAAAGCTTCAGCTGTGGGTGCCGCTCTTGACCCCGCATCGCCCGGTGGGAGTGCTCGGGGCAATCTGGTCGAGTCCGCGCCGGGAGTCGGACGTGCCCATGCGCTCGACGCTCGAGCGCTGTGCTCAGATCGTCGCCATCGCGATCGAACGCAATGAGCTGCTCGAGTCGGCGCGCAAGGCGGAGCTACGCGCCGAAGTCGAACAGCTGAGAAACTCTCTGCTCGGCGCCGTCTCCCACGATATCCGCACGCCCCTCGCTAGCATTGGCGCGGCCGCCGCGGTGCTCGCCGATCCGCGTCACACGCTCGGCGAAGAGCCGCGCCGCGAGCTCGCCGCTACCATCGTAGAAGAAACGCAGCGGCTCACCCGGCGCGCGCAGAACTTGCTCGAGCTCGCGCGCCTGCGCACCGGCCAGGTCGTGTTGAAGAGCGATCCGGTGGCGCTCGACGAGCTGGTCGAGGTCGCCTTGCGCCGCCTGGCCCCGATGCTAGATGGACGTCATATCGACGTGACAATCCCGGACGATGCGCCCCTAGTGTCCGTGGACCGTATGTTGCTCGAGCAAGTGCTCGTGAATCTGCTCGAGAACGCTAGCAAGTACAGCCCGCCTGGCGCGCCGATCGAGATCCGCGCCAGCTACGACGGCGCCTCGGTGACGCTGGCCGTATTGGATCGCGGCCCGGGCCTCGACGACGCCGAGAGGCGCCAAGTCTTCGGTCGCTTCGAGGGCAGCTTTCGCGCCCGCTCGAGCGATGGCGGTCTCGGTTTGGGGCTCGCCATCGCACGCGCCATCGTCGAGTCCCATGGAGGTTTGATGACGCTCGAGGGCCGCCCCGACGGCGGCACGCTGGCTGGCATTCGTCTACCGAAGGCGCAAGGAATGCCGCTCTCGTGATGCGCCAGGACGTCAATCTGCTGCTCATCGAGGATGAGGAGCCGATGCGCCGATCCTTGCACCATCTGTTGCGGCAGGAGGGTTACACAGTCGCGGAAGCGTCGACGGGCAGCGCTGGGTTGTCGAGCCTGGGTGCGATGTTGCCGGATGTCGTGTTGCTCGATCTCGGGCTGCCCGACATCCCGGGGTCGGAAATCATATCCCGCATTCGTGGGCAGTCCTCCGTCCCTATCATCGTGATATCGGCCCGCGATCAGGCGATTCAGAAGGTCGAGGCGCTCGACAGCGGCGCCAACGACTATGTGACTAAGCCCTTTAGCGCACCCGAGCTGCTGGCGCGGATCCGCGCGGCCTTGCGCGTCTCCGACGGGCGCGCCCTCGAACCGCGCGTATTTCGCACGGGCGAGCTCGAGGTGGACTTGCAGGAGCAATCGGCGTTTCTGGCCGGGCAGCGTGTGGATCTCTCCAGCGTCGAGTTTCGTTTGCTGCGGGCGTTGGTGCGCGCTCGCGGGAGCATCGCGACTCATCGGGAGCTGCTCGAGGAAGTGTGGGGTGGTGACTCCGGGGATCGGGTTCACTACCTGCGCGTCTACATGAAGCGCCTGCGCAACAAGCTCGAGGCGAATCCGTCGCAACCCAAGTACCTGCTGACGGAGCTCGGTGTCGGCTACCGACTTGCGTTCGAGCGTTGACGTTCGAGAACGCGAGGCTTGGGGCGTGGTCTGTCTCGTCGCCGCTAGGCCGGCGCGGATCGTCCAGCACGCGAGCGGTGAACTCCGACGCGGCGTACGAGTTCCACGAATTGATGGCGTGACGGCGAGCTGTCCCCAGCGCGCCAGGCCATCAGAAGCTCGCTCATGGGCGCGCCAAGGATCGGGCGGAACACCAACTGTGAGGGGGTTTCCCGCACCGAGGCGGGCACGATGGAGATGCCGAAGCCGGCTGCGACCAGACTCAACACGTCGACCTGTGGCGCTTCTTGCGCGATGCGGGGCAAGAAGCCGGCGTCGCGGCAGAGCCCAATCAGCACGTCGAAAAACGCAGGCGCCCGGGCACGCGGGAAGAATACGAACGGCTCGGCGGATACCGCCGACAGCGGCACGCGCTTCTTCGCCGCCAGTCGATGATCGGCGGGCAGCGCGAGCACGAGCGGTTCGCGGCGCACGAGCTCGGAGGCGAGCTCGGCATCGTCGAGGGGGCCGCGAATGAACGCAACGTCGAGGCGCCCTGCCTTGAGCGCGGTGACTTGCTCGGCCGGAGGCAGTTCACGCAGCTCGACTTCGACGTCTGGAAAGCGCGAGCGGAACGCCTGCAAGAGCGCCGTGAGTCCGCTGTAGGCGAGTGACGACGGGTAGCCGACGCTCACGCGTCCTCGCTCGCCGCGGCTGGTTCGTCGCGCTTCACGGGTGGCAAGCTCCACGCTCTGCAAGATCCCGCGGGCGTGATTGAGTAGGACCTCGCCCGCTCGGGTGAGGCCGATTCGCGGCCGACTGCGCTCGATCAGCGCGAAGCCGAGCTCGGCCTCGAGTTGTTGGATTTGGCGAGTGAGGGGAGGCTGGGCCATGCCCAGGCGATCGGCGGCGCGCCCGAAGTGAAGCTCCTCGGCGACGGCAACGAAGTAGCGAAGGTGACGGAGTTCCATTCAGACCGGAAGCGCCCGAGCTAGCAGGCCGACAGAGTCTGCGACGATACCTTCCAGGTATCAAGTCTTGCTCTGCAGGATATTGGACGCTGGGCGAGCGCGACCCTACAGATCCGCGCCCCCGCGCCCCTGGTTTCGGTTCGCGGCCCAAACGCACCCATGTGGCTCGTTCGCATTGCTCTTCAGCGCCCATACACCTTCGTGGTGATGGCGCTCCTGATCGTCATCCTGGGCGTCGGCTCCGTGCTCAGGATGCCGACGGACATCTTCCCCGACATCGATATCCCTGTGATCTCGGTGATCTTCAACTATGGCGGCCTGAACCCCCAGGAGATGGAGCGCCGCATCGTCAGCAACTATGAGCGCGCGCTGACGACCACGGTCAACGATATCGAGCATGTCGAGAGCCAGACGCTGTCCGGCGTCTCGGTCATCAAGATCTTCTTTCAGCCCGGCGCACGCATCGAGGCGGCGACCGCGCAGGTGACCGCGATTTCGCAGGCCGTGATTCGGCAGATGCCGCCGGGCGCGACCCCGCCCTTCATCATCCGCTATAGCGCCTCGAATGTGCCGATCTTGCAGGTCGCGCTGGGCAGCGAATCGTTGAGCGAGCAACAACTGTTCGACTTTGGCGTGAATTTCGTGCGCGCCGACATCGCCACCGTGCCGGGTGCTCAGATCCCCTGGCCATATGGCGGCAAGCAGCGCCAGGTGATGGTGGACATCGAGCCCCAGCGCTTGTTCGCCTGGGGATTGTCGCCGCGCGACGTGAACACGGCGCTCAGCGTCGGAAACCTGGTCTTACCCTCCGGCACCACCAAAATTGGACCGACCGAGTATCCGGTGCTCGTCAACAGCAGCCCGGAGCTCCTGCAGGAAATCGGCTCGATTCCGATCCGAACCGTGCGCGGCACCACGGTGTACATTCGGGATGTCGCCAGCATCCGCGACGGCAATTCGCCGCAGACCAGCATGGTGCACGTCGAAGGGCGGCGCTCGGTGCTGATGAGCATCTTGAAGCTCGGCGGGGCGAGCACGCTCGACGTCGTGAACGGCATTCGCGACATGCTGCCAGGCACGCTGGCCAAGCTCCCGAAAGAGCTGAAGACCTCGCTGCTGTTCGACCAGTCCGTGTTCGTGCGCGCGGCGGTCGAGGGCGTGGCGCGCGAGGCGGTGCTCGCGGCAGGGCTGACGGCCCTGATGATCTTCCTGTTTTTGGGGAGCTTGCGCAGCACCCTGATCGTCGTGATTTCGATCCCGCTCTCGATTCTGGTGTCGCTGATGCTGCTCTCGCTGCTCGGCCACACCCTGAATGTGATGACGCTGGGCGGTCTGTCGTTGGCCGTCGGGATCTTGGTCGACGATGCCACGGTTGCGCTCGAGAACATCCACCGCAACATGGCGCAGCGAAAGCCGTTCTTGCGCGCCATCATCGACGGTGCGCAGGAAATCGCGGTGCCGGCCTTCGTGTCGACGCTGTGTATTTGCATCGTTTTCGTGCCCGTGGTGTTCATCACCGGGGCCGCGAAGTTCCTGTTCACGCCGCTCGCCGAGGCCGTCGTGTTCGCGATGATGACCTCGTATTTCCTGTCGCGCACGCTGGTGCCGACGCTCGTGCGCTACCTGTTGGCGGGCGAAGCAGCGGCTCATGAGCGGGTGCTCGCGGGGGGGCGGAAGAGCGTGGTTGCTCGCTTCTTCGGCGCCTTCGAGCGTGGCTTCGTGCGCCTGCGCACTAGCTACGGTCGCGTGCTGGCCTTGGCGTTGACGCGGCCGAAAACCGTGATTGTGGCGTTCTCGGCCTTCGTGGTGGGCTCGCTCGCCCTGTTCCCGCTGGTGGGTCGCGACTTCTTCCCGAGCGTGGATGCCGGGCTCATCAAGCTCCACGTGCGTGGCGTGCCGGGCACCCGCATCGAGGAGACCGAACGCACGTTCGCGGAGGTCGAGCGCACGATTCGTGATGTGATTCCGGCACGCGAAATCGACACCATGCTCGACAACATCGGCGTTCCGTACAGCGGCTTGAACCTCTCGCTCAGCGAGGGCGCCCTGATCTCCTCGGCCGACGGGCAAGTGTTCATCGCGCTCAAGCCAGGTCACCAGAAGACGCCTGACTACGTGCGCAAACTGCGCAGCGCGCTTACCCAGAAACATCCCGAGCAGACCTTCTTCTTCTTGCCGGCGGACATCTCGACGCAGGTGCTAAACTTCGGGTTGGCAGCTCCGATCGACGTGCAGATCGTGAGTGCCCCCGGTCGAGAAGAGGAGGCCTATGCCGTGGCCCACAAGCTGCAACAGCAAATGGCCGCCATCCCGGGCGCGGTGGACGTGCATCTCGCCCAGGTACCGAGCGCTCCAGCGCTGGCCGTCGACGTCGACCGCACGATGGCGGCGCAAGTCGGGTTGAGCCAGCGCGACGTCGCCAATGATCTGTTGGTGTCACTCTCTTCGAGCGGGCAGGTTTCGCCGAGTTTTTGGCTCGATCCGAAGCGCGGCGTGCAGTACCTGGTGGCCGTTCAGACGCCCCAGTATCGGCTCGACTCGCTCGACGCGCTGGCCGCGACGCCGCTGTCCACGAATGGCGATAGTCCGCCCCAAATGCTGTCGAACGTCGCGCGCCTGAGGCGCATCTGGGGTCCGCAAAACATCACGCACTACAACGTGGCCCGCACCTTCGACGTACAGGCCAACGTCGAGGGCACGGACCTGGCGTCGGTCGCCGCGCAAGTGAAAGACGTGGTCGCGAAGGCGACGCCTAGCTTGCCTCGCGGCACCACTCTGAAGATCAAGGGCCAAGTCGAGAGCATGGAAACCTCGTTTCGCGCGCTCGCCTACGGTCTTGGGTTCGCCGTGCTGCTGGTCTACCTGCTCATGGTCGTGAACTTTCAGTCATGGCTCGACCCGCTGATCATCTTGATGGCATTGCCAGGCGCGCTCGCGGGCATCGCTTGGATGCTGTTCTTGTCGCACACCACCTTCAGCGTGCCGGCGCAAATGGGCACTATCATGTGTGTGGGTGTGGCCACGGCTAACAGTATTTTGGTGGTCACGTTCGCCAATGACCGTCGAAAGTTCGAGAGCTCGGGGCGCGAAGCCGCGCTCGCCGCGGGCATGACTCGCCTGCGGCCTGTGCTGATGACCGCGCTCGCCATGATCATCGGGATGTTGCCGATGTCGCTCGGGCTCGGTGAAGGCGGCGAGCAAAACGCGCCGCTCGGTCGCGCCGTGATTGGCGGCCTGCTTTGCGCTACTCTTTCCACGTTGTTATTCGTCCCGGTGATGTATGCGGTACTGAGGACGAAGCCCCCCGCCCCCGAACTCGACCTAGAGGCAGTATGACCGCGACCCCAGAACGCTCTGATGTAGCCCTCGAGCCTGACGCGGCGTCGAGCGATCTCGGCTTCTCGTTGCCACCGCCGGCGCGCTTTTCGGCCGCCAAGCTGCTGTTCTTGGCGGTGCTGGTGGCGGGTGGTTTCGGGCTCGCGTTTTTCTTGGCCTATGCGCCGCGCCGCGCGGCGGAGCGCGAGCTTTCGCAGTCTGCTGCGAGCGCCGCACGGGCCGCCCCGCGCCTCGCGGTCGTCACTCCGAAGCTGGTCTCCGATGGG
>JAEUAF010000224.1 GCA_019695485.1 Sorangium sp. | reverse complement strand
CCTCGTGCCGGGAGGTGTGCTCCTTGCCGTCGAAGCGAAGCAGAGTGCGCTTGCCGTCGACGAGGGTGGCCAGACACACCGGGCGCCGCCAGACCCGGACCAGCGCGGAGAGCGTTTCCTTCGCGTAGTCCGCGCGCAAGTCGACACCGCGGTGGTCGTGCCTCAACAGGAGCTCGCCGCGGTTTTCGAAATTGGCGTCTTCCACCGCGATTACCGGGTTCCCGAAGTTGGTGAGCTGCGCCAGAAGCTTCTCTTTTACCTGCCGGAATTCGCGAGACTCGATTTCGTAGCGCTCGTTTCGATTCGAGTAGTTGAACGTGAAGAGCTGATGTTCGATCGCGAACTCTTCAGTGAGAAACTCATCGATGAAGGTCACATCCGTGTAGAGCGAACGCACCTCGAAGATCTTCTGGCGGCCGAGCCCGAGCCTCAAATCCCAATTCTTCTTGACGTCGAGATCGTCGCACTCCTCCCACTCACGGCCGAACTGCCCCTTGTTCCAGCGCTCTTCGATGCTGCGGAACAGCTCCACGCCGAGCTTGTAGGGGTTCAGGCGGCCGCCGGACGTGGCCATCACGCCGGCGTTGTTGTCGGCGTAGTCGACGATCTCGCTCCAGTCGCAGACTTCTTCCGTCATCAGACGCGAATGCCAGTAGGAAGCCCAGCCCTCGTTCATGATTTTGGTCTGCATCTGCGGCACGAAGTAGTAGGCCTCCTCGCGCACGATCGCCAAAATCGCCCGCTCCCAGCGGTCGAGCGGGGCGTTTTCCATCAAAAACAGCAGCAGATCCTGCTCGGGCTGCGCCGGGTGCTTACCCTTGGCCTTGTCGCGTTCGAGCGTCAGGCGCTGCTTCTCGCGCTCGATGTACTCGGAGGGATTGATGAACTCCTCCATGTAGTCTTTCGAGCGCAAGCGCGGGACCTCGACCTCCTTCGGCTCCTCATCGACCTCTGTGTCACGGCGCCGCACCACGAAGCGCGACCAGGGATCGATCAGGTTCTCGAGCGAGAGGCAAACGTCGATGAACTCCTCGGCGCGCTGAACGCCATAGCGATCGACCACGCGCCGCACGGCCGCGCCGTGGTTCGCCATCTTGTCGATCCAGCGGCGATTGGGGTCGTAGTCGGGGCCGCTGCGCGCCATCGGCTCGGTCACCGGATCGCCGACGTCGAGATCGGTCGAGCGAAACGTGAAGTTGTTCTTGAAGAAGTCCACGTGCCCGAACACGTGGCACATGACGAGCTTCTGATCGGTCAGGCTGTTGCCTTCGAGCAGGTAGGCGTACGACGGGTTGTTGTTGATGACCATCTCGTAGATCTTCGAGAGGCCATACTCGTAGCTCTTGCTGAGGCGCTCGTATTCCATGCCGAAGCGCCAGTGCGGATAGCGGTTCGGAAAGCCGCCATAGGCGGCGATTTCGTTCATCTGGTCGTAGCTCAACATCTCGAACACGACCGGGAAGAAGTCGAGCCCGGCTTTGCGTGCGATGCGTTCGATACGTTCGTGTTCGACCCTCAAGTAGCGCGGCAACGAAGTGTGTGTCGCGAACTGCGTCATGCCTATTTGCCCTTCCCGAGGAAGTCTTTGATGCTGCCTACGATGGCATCGCGATCACGAATCTCGCTCGTGACCACGCGCTCGTCGGCGGCGAAGTGCTCTTTCAAGTCCTTGATGAACTGCCCCGATCCGTACGGGCTCTCCACCTGACCATACGCGAACATGTTCACGCGCGGCAGCATCTCCTTCTTCAAGAGCTCGACGCAAGTCAGCGTGTCTTCCATCGACCAGTTATCACCGTCGGAGAAGTGGAACGGGTAAATGTTCCACTCTTCACTCGGGTAGTGTTGATCGACGATCTGTGCGGCTAGTCGATACGCGCTCGAGATCATGGTGCCGCCCGACTCGCGCGTCTTGAAGAAGGTGTCCCGATCCACCTCACGCGCCACGGCGTCGTGGATGATGTAACGGCTCTCGAGGCCCTGGTACTGCCGGCGCAGCCAGGTATCGATCCAGAAGCTCTCGATGCGCACGATTTCCTTCTGTTCGTCGCCCATCGAACCGGAAACGTCCATCATGTAGATGATTACGGCGTTGGCGACCGGCTCCAGATCTTCCTTCCAGGAGCGGAAGCGCTTGTCCTCGTGCTGAGGTACCACGATCGGGATCGCAGGGTTGTAGACGCCGCTTGCGATCGCGCGTTTCAACGCCTCGCGGTAAGTGCGCTTGAAATGGCGTAGCGATTCGGGGCCAACCCGTCGAATTCCCGTGTAGCGATCCTTGGCAGCGATGATGCGGCTTTTGCCCTTGTTCGCGATGTCGGGGAGCTCCAGCTCTTCGCCGAGGATGTCCGCCAGTTCGTCGAGCGTGATGTCGACCTCGAGCACATGGTCGCCCGCGTCCTTGCCCGCCTTGCCCGCTCCATCCTGCCCGTCCTGCTCTTGCCCGCCCACCGGATCGCCGACGTCACCAGCGCCCTGTCCAACGCCTCCGTTTTGCTTGTCACCGAACACGAAGCGCGGAATGTCGATGTGCGGAATCGGGATGCTGACGAGATCCTTGCCCTTGCGGCCCAGCATCTCACCCTGAGAGATGTAGCGACGCAGGTTCTGGCGGATCTTGCCGCGCACAATGTTGCGGAAGCGCGAGTGATCCTGGTCGATCTTTAGGGACATCGGCATCAGAGTGTCGCACATTTCTGTTCCGCCGAAAAAAAGCGCGACGGGTCTTGCCTGGCGCAAAGGTAGGAGCAGCACCCCCCTCGCGCGCGGTCGAGTCGTCGAAACCTTGGCGCCACCTGAAAACCCAGGCGCCATTCGCGCGGAATAGGCTTCGGCCGGGTGGCCCAAGGGGAAGACTTGCTCCGGAGTACAAAGATCAGGAACATCCCGCCGTGGCTTCTGTGAGTGAACTCCTCAAATTTCGCTGCACGGGTTGTGGCAACTGCTGCAAGGACCCGTTGCTTCCCTTGACCGATGCGGACGTGCGTCGCATCAGCGAACGTACGGGCGACGATCCGGTGGACATCGTGCGCTTCATTGATCGCAACGCGATTGACATGGACGACGAGCCCGAGTCGTTTGCGCTGTTGCGCCAGGGCAAGCGCGTCATGATCCTGCGCCACGAGGGTGGCGGTTGCCGCTACCTGGGCGACGACGATCGTTGCAGCATCTATGGCGCGCGTCCGCTCGGCTGCCGGATCTTTCCCTTCGATCCGCGCTTCGACAAGAAGGGCAAGATCACGCGGCTCAAGTTGATTCAGGCCACCGATTGCCTCTACGAACTCGACGGCGAAAATGATCCGGACCAGATCCGCAAGCTTCACGAGCGCTACGAAGCTGCCAACGCCGCTTACCAAGAAAAGGTCGCGGCTTGGAATCAGCAGCAGAAGGCTCGCAAGCGCAGTGGTCGCGCCGCTCAGACCGCGCGCGACTACCTCGCATTCCTCGGTTTGCTCGCTTAGCGAGACTTAACGGCGACGCCTGGACACGCGTTGCTCGGACTCGGCGCCGACGACGGCTCGAGTCAGCGGATCGACGTAGCGTACCTGGCGCAGCAGCTGCCCCGCGCGCGGTCCGCTCTCGAGCAACACCAGACGCTCTTCACGCATGAGTTGCGAGGAGGGGTCGAGCCCAAGCTCTTTCCAGATGCCGAGGTCCTGCGGCGGGGCTTCCGCGCGCCCGAGCAAGAAATCCGCCGGGCTCTGGCCCTGCGTCGCGAGGTAAACGGCGAACACGCACGCCCAGAACAACAGTGCCGCCAACACGACGCCGATCATGGCTCGGGCTCCGCGCAACGAAGCTTCGCGTGCGCGGCGTCGGGGCGCCGAGCGTGGCGGGGCTCAGCCGGCTGCTTCGAAGGAGACGTCGAGGTTCTCCTGATCGCAGGCGGCGGTGAGCTCGCGACGCAGCTCGGCAAGCGCCACCTCGGACGGAATTTCGAGGTCCGCCTCGAGCACGAAGAGCGGCGTGCCGCTGTGTGGGGCGTGCGCTACGCGCGACTCGAGCGCTCGTAGGTTCACCCCTCGCCGCGCCAAGAGCGAACTGACGGCCTGCACGATCCCTGGCCGATCGAAGCCCGAAACGCGAATGGAGTAAGGGAGAACGTTGGCGGGGCGCCGGGGCCCGCTCGTGCGTTTGCACAGCAACCGGAGGCCCAGGCGCTGCTCGCTGTCCGTGAGGCGATGCTCCACCTTGGTGAGCGCCTCGTCGTTGCCGGAAGCCATCAGCAGAAGAGCGAACTCGCCGCCGAGGACGGCCATGCGGCTATCCTCGAGGTTCGCCCCGGCGTGATGGATGAGCGCGGACAGTTCGCTCACGATTCCCGCGCGGTCCGGCCCGACGGCGGTGATGACCAGGTAGCCCTTCTTCTCGCTCGACATCTTGCTCCGCTGGGCCCTAGCCTAAATCTTGTCATGCAGCTCGTCCAACGTCCCCGCCGAAATCGTCGAAATGCACAGATCCGCGCCCTCGTCCGCGAGACGCGCCTCGGCCCTGAGCACCTCGTGTTGCCGATGTTCGTGCAGGAAGGGAGCGCTCTCCGCACGCCGATCGCGACTATGCCCGGGCAGGCCCGCTTGTCGATCGACCTCTTGGTGGACACAGCGAGAGAGGCTTTCGAACTCGGTGTGCCGGCGGTGGCGCTCTTCCCGGCCCTCACGGAAGACTTGAAGGATGCTCGGGGCACCGAAAGCACGAACCAGGCTGGCCTGCTGCCACGCAGCGTGCGGGCCTTGAAGAGCGCGCTGCCCGAGCTACTCGTGATTACTGACGTGGCGCTCGATCCTTATTCCTCTGACGGGCACGACGGCGTAGTCATCGATGGGCGTATCGACAACGACGTGACGCTTCCGCTGCTGGCGAGCATGGCCGTTGAGCAGGCGCGTGCAGGCGCCGATGTGGTCGCGCCCTCCGACATGATGGACGGGCGCGTAGCCGCGATTCGTCGCGCGCTCGACGAAGCGTCCTTCACGGACGTGTTGATCTGCAGCTATTGCGTGAAATATGCCTCGGGCTTCTATGGGCCGTTTCGCGATGCGTTGGAGTCGGCGCCGCGCAGCGGGGACAAGAAGACCTATCAAATGGACCCCGGCAACGTGCGCGAATGCCTACGCGAGGTTCGCCTCGATGAGGCCGAGGGCGCCGATTGGCTGATGGTGAAGCCCGGCCTGCCTTACGCCGATGTCATCCGTTTTGTGCGGGAAAATAGCGTCTTGCCGGTCGCCGCGTACCACGTGAGCGGGGAATACTCGATGCTGAAAGCGGCCGCCGAACGCGGCTTTCTCGACTACGAACGCTGCTTGCTCGAGAGTCTCTTGTGCTTGCGTCGCGCGGGTGCGGATATGATCTTCACCTACGCTGCGATTGACGCCGCGCGTGCGCTGGCCGACTAGCGGGTGGCGCGTAGCGGAGGGCTCGGGCCTCTTTTGCGCGGGCCGGGGTTATCCCGCGGGGTCCATACCGAGCGCAGCGCAGAATGCTTCGCGGACCCGACTGGTGACGGCCGCATAGTGAGACATGAGCCGCTCGGCGGCTGGACTCTCGGGTTCGTCCTGAAGGCCCATGCGTCGCGACAGTTCCGTGAAGCCGCGAGCGCCGCTGTCGACGATAGAGGAGCTCTTGCCGGTCAGCACTTGGATGCGTTGCTCGAGACGACGCAGAAAGCGGTAGCCTTCGCGCAGCGCGTAAAAGTCGTTCCGCTTCAAGTAGCCCGCCGCGTAGAGCGCCTCGAGCGCGTTGGGCGTGTCCGCGGTTCGAATGCGAAGATCGGCGCCGTGCTGCATTTGCAGCCATTGCACGCAAAACTCCACGTCGACTAGCCCCCCATAGCCCGTCTTCAGGTCGTAGCGAGTGGGAGCCTCGCGACCGAGCTCGCTCTGCATGCGTTGCCGAATGCGCCAGAACTCGGCCACCGGCGGCGCGCCCCCTGTGTACGCGGCTTTCTCGGCAATTTCGAGCACACGCTGACCGAGGCGCGCGTCTCCCGCGCAGAAGCGCGCTCGCAAAAGGGCCTGACGTTCCCAGGGCGCGCTGGTGGCGCGTTCTGCGGAGCCATCGCTCTCGGCTTCCGGTGCGTCGACGCGGTGGTAGCGCGCGAACGCGCCTATCGACGTGACGAGCATGCCCTGCGAGCCCGATGGGCGCAGTCGCATGTCGAGCTCGTAGCCGGGCCCCGCCGCGTTTGGCTCAGCCAACAGGCGAATGACTTGTTGCGCGAGGCCGGCGAAATAGCTCGGCGCGTCCTCGCGAGTGGTCGCGTGCTGCGGGTCATACACGAAGATGACGTCGAGATCGGAGCCGTAGCCCAGGTCGCGTCCGCCCAGCTTTCCGAGCGCGATGACGGCCAGCCCCAAGCGCCCAGCCAGCACGCGAGCCGTCACGTGTTGCACGACTTCGTCGGCGAGATCGGCGAGCAGCCGCGTAATTTCCCGAGTCGAGAGCGAACCGGCCAGATCGGCGACGGCGACTTCGACGGTCAGTCGGCGTTTCGCGACGCGCAGGGCGGTTACGAAGCGCTCGCGACGGTCTTCCTCGCTCGCGTTGGCAGAGAGCGAGCCGTGCTGCACGTCGAGTTCTAGTTCGACGGCGGCGCCAGGATGACTCACCTTCGCTTCGCCGAACAGGATCACGTCTGCCAGTTCGGGACGCGCGACGACGGCGTCACCGACGATGCGGCTCGAGCCGAGCACGTTGATGAAACGCTGCACCACCTGTTCGTCGCCCGAGAGCGCGTTCACGTAAGCGGCGGGCGAAAAGAAGCGACCAAAAAAGGTGCGCAGATAGCGCAGGGCCTGCTCGGGGTCGGCGCACGAAGCCAGCGCTTCGAGGACGGCTCGGCCGAGCGCTGGGTGGCGCTCCCGCGTCAGTTCGCCGAGCAAGCCGTCGGGTCGCCGCGCCAGGGCCAACAGGTCATCGGCAAACTCGGGGCTGCCGAAGAGGCGCTCGGACTCTTGCTCGGTTCGCTCACGATCGTCGAGGTTTGCGAGAAGTGCCGCGTGACGCGTCCTGCCGGCGCTCAGTGTGCGGCCCGGTTGCACGGCATCGAACAACTCTTGAATGCGCGCCCGGATCCGCGAAAGTTCAGCCAATAATGGCCGCTCGTCCGCATGCCCGAGTGTCCGGCCGAGCCGCGCTTGCTCGGCGGCGGTGTTCGGCAAGAGGTGAGTCTGTAAGCCGGACATCCACTGAATGCGGTGCTCGAGACGCCGCAGGAAGGCGTAACCTTCGTTGAGGCTGCGCGCTTCCTGCGCGCTCACGAGTCCGCGACTCCCGAGGCGTGCCAGTGCTTTCAAGGTGCCCTGCACGCGCAGGCTCGGGTCCCTGCCGCCCCAAATCAGCTGCAGCGCCTGCACGAAAAACTCGGCTTCTCGGATGCCGCCGCGGCAGAGCTTGAGATCCCGCGTCGGATCGTTCGAGAGCTCGACGCGTGAGCGCTCGACCATATCGAACAGCGTCGACACCACGCCAGGATCCACGTGGTGTCGATACACGAACGGCGTGATCACTTCGCGTAGCAGCAGCTCACCCTGGACTGGGTCGCCCGCGATCGGGCGGGCTCGTAGCAAGGCGGCGCGCTCCCAGAGCCGCCCCCAGGTTTCGTAGTAGCGCTCCGTGGCCGCCACCGAGTTGACGATCGGACCGCTCGCGCCCTCGGGTCTCAAGCGCAAGTCGACTCGCCAAATGAGCCCGTCCTCGCTCGGCGTGTCGAGCGTCGAGACTGCGCGCCGCACGACGCGCGACCAATACTCATGCAGACTGAGCTTTCCCTCGACTGGCTCGTCCGAATCGTAGACGAAGATCAAGTCGATATCCGAGCCTGCGTTGAGCTCATCGCCGCCGAGCTTGCCCATGCCCAGAACGCACGCGGTCGACAGGCTGCCGTCTGCTTTCCGGGGCGCGCCGTAGGCGTCGCTCACGCGTGTTTGAGCCTCTTCCAACGCGAGCTCGATCGCCACCTCTGCCAGCGCGCTGAGCTCGCGCGCGGTGACTTCGAGCGATGCGCCGCCGAGCTCCGCTGGCAAGAGCTCACGCAGGGCGATGCGCGCGCGCTCCACCCACACGAAGCGCCGGAGATTTTGTGGGAATGGTTGGTTTGTCGGCGTGCTGAGCGCGCGCCGCGCGTCCGCAAAGAGATCTCTGCGCGGTCGGTGCGCGTGCAGCCCGTCGCGCGTCGCGCGCACCAGTGCATCGATCTGATAGGCGCGGGTGGGCGTGAGGGGAGGGAACGCGGTACCTAGGAGCACGAGCGTCGCGCGCTCCGGCGTCGCGCCCAGATCGGCCGCGAGGTCGTCGGCCCGCTTGGGATCGATCGAGCGCGCGAGCTCGAGTAAGCGCGTGGCGCGGTTCACGGTTCCGATGGTGTAACCGGATGCGCTGCGGCGCCACGTGCTGGGCCCGGGGGCCGGACAGCGGGCACTTGTTGCCGAGGAAGGGGCGTCCTACACCCCTACAGGCAATGCGCTTTCTCTGTGTTTCCGATATTCACGGGCACGCTCGAGCGTTCGAGGCGGTGCTCGAAGAGGCGCAGTCACATGGCTTCGACCAGCTCATCGCCTGTGGGGACTTGGTTTTTCCGGGGCCCGAGCCGCTAGCTGTGTGGAAGCTCCTGGTGAAGCATCGAGCGCTCTGCGTTCAAGGTGTCAGCGATCGCGCGCTCGCCCAGATCGACCCGGGTAAATTGTCGGCGACCAGCGAGCATGAGCGCGAGCGCATCGAGCGGTTTCGCCAAATTCAGACGGAGCTTGGAGAGCTCATCATCACACGACTCGGCAAGCTGCCGAGTCGCGCCGAGCTGCCCATCGAGTCCGGGCATACGATGCTCGTGGTTCACGGCTCGCCAGCAGACCCGACCGAGCCGTTCACGATTGACATGACCGACGACGAAGCCATCGCCCTGCTCGGGGACGTGCCCGGCGACATCATCATCTGCGGGGGGAGCCACGTGCCCTTCGAGCGCCATGTCGCAGACACGCACATCGTGAACGTCGGCTCCGTCGGCGAGGCGCCTGGCGGCGGCTATGCGAGCGCCGCGCTGGTGTCGACGTCACCCACCGGAATTAGCGTTCGGCCGCTGAGCGTGCAGCTCTGACGAGGCGAGCTCGCACTCGAGCGCGTTCCGCTGCGATGTCGCGCGGAATCCGCTCGCGGTTGGCGTGAGCGCGTACACCGTCGAGAGCAGCAGCTTGCCAGGGGCATTTGCGCTCGGAAGTCGCACCAAGTGCAAGACATCTGGGCGCTTGGCGTCATGCGATACGTAGGCAAATGTTGCGGCGTTCGCTTCCTCGAAGTGGTTCTCGATGACCAGCGCGTCGTAGCCCGGACGGCGTTCGATCACGGCCTCGGCGCCGTTCGCTAGGATGCTTCGTGAGAAGCGGACCGCCGGTACGCTGGCAGGCGCGCCACGCGCGTCGATACAGTGACTCGGTGACGCGTCGCTCGGCGCCTCCGCGCGGGGCTCGTGAACCATCTCCGAAAGCGTGGCCCCGCGCAAGCTCGCGCCAGAACAGCTCAGCAGGCACACGCCGACCAGCGGCGCCCACTTCATGGCAGGCTCGCGGCCCGCGCGCGCGTCACGAAGGCTCGCACGCGCTCCGCGTCCTTGCGTCGCGGCTCTCCCTGACGCTCGACGCCGCCAGCGACGTCGACGCCGAAGGGACGAAGCCGCCGCATGGCATCCGCGACATTTTCTGGCGTGAGGCCGCCGGCGACGATTACGCGCCGCGCTCGGCAGAGCTCGTCGACCAGCGACCAATCGAAGATCTGACCCGTGCCGCCGCTGACGCCTTGTGACTTGGTATCGACCAGCAGTCGCTCGCCCGGATAACTGGCGGCGCGCGCGACATCCTCGGCGCGCTCGACGCCCACCGCTTTGAATGCGCGCGGCAGGGCCGCCACGAATTCTGGGGACTCGCTGCCGTGCAGCTGCAGCCAATCGAGCCCAATCGCTCGGCTGAGCTCGCCGAGCTCTTCCGCAGACCGATCCACCACCACGCCGACCAGCTCTATTTCGCCGCGCACGCGATCGGCGACGCGCCGGGCGACCTCGACGTCGACTCGACGCTTCGAGCTCTCCACGAAATTGAGACCGATCGCGTCGGCTCCCGCTGCCACGACCAGCAGCGCGTCATCCTCGCAAGTGACGCCGCAGATCTTGATCCACGGCGTTTGCCCCGAGCTCATTCGATCCGCAGGAGCTCTTTGACCGTCGCGATCACCTGCGGCGCTTGGATCGGCTTGGTGATGTAAGCGTTGGCCCCGAGCTGCAGGGCGCGCTGCCGATCCTCCTGAGAGCCTTCAGTCGTAATGATCACGATCGGCGTGTCCTTGTGAACCGGATCGCTGCGCACGCGCTTGACCAGCTTCAGGCCGTCCATGATCGGCATGTTGATGTCCGTGACGATGATGTCGTAACGCGCCGACGCTAGTTTGCGCAGTCCGTCGACGCCGTCATCAGCCTCCGTCACACGAAGGTTTTTGACGCGCGCCAGCGCGAACACGAGCAACTGTCGCATCATCGGCGAGTCTTCAACGATGAGGCATGAATATTCGGCCATGGTGCTACACGCTCAGATCCAAGAACGCCTCCAGCCCGGGCAACTTCCTGTCGGCCTGCACGAACAGGCTGGCGCTTACTAGCGCCGCTGCCGCGTGCTGGCCGAGCAGCTTGAACAGCTCGAAGTCTACCGTGTCGAAACGCTTTTTTTGAGAAAGAGTGGAAAAAATCGCAACGGCACCCACGACGCGGTCGTCGATTGAGAGGGGAATGATGGCAGAAGGCCGGTCGAATGTGCCCTGGCTTGGGTCGCTGTCCTCGTCGACCACGGCGGCGCCGCTCTGGAAGGCCTCCCCGATGGGCGTACCTGCCACCCGGACGGGTAGTAGTTTGCTTCCAGGGATCCCTTCCGAGGCGATCGGTACGAGCTCATTCCCATGGGGGGTAACGAGGTACATCGCGTAGCGCTCGGCACCGACGAACTGGGCCAGCACTTCTTTGATGCGCCGGGTCACCCCGCGCGGCGAGAGACTGGAATGGATCTGGTTGCTGGCGACAAACAGGTTCGCGAGATTTGCGAACTCACTCTCCACCTCTTCGACGCGCGCCGCGACCGTGGTGCGCTGCGCCTCGACTTTGCGAAAGTGCGAGAGCAGGTCGGCCTTCTCGCGTTCGAGCTGTCCAATCTTATCGAGCAGCTCACGGATGGCGTCGCCGACTTCGACCTGCGCGCGGAGCACCGCGTTCTCGAGCTCGAGCGCTTCGGAGCGCTGCGCCAGGTTCTCGTACTCTTTCAAGAACTCGTCGGTGATGCGCGCACCGCGCGTAAACTTCGCCAGAAATTGATCGCGCTCGATGCGAAGATCAGCCGTCGGCGTGTCACTTTTGTCCGAACGCTTGCGGTTCTCGTCGGTCATTCTGCTGCCGCCCGCGCCGCCCCAAATCTAAACGAAGCGACTGCTGCAGCGTATCACCTCCTGCAAACACTGGGGCTGCTTTCCCCAAGGCGGTTTTCGCGCCGCAGTCAGCTCGCGATTCGGCGAGCCGGCCGGAGCCCGCGCGTCGCTATTCGTGCTCGGCGCGGAAGAACGCAGCCACGAGCGTGCGTCGAATCGAGCTGCGTGTGCGTCTCCGCGTGTGCTGCAAGTGGGCTCGGGTCGTATCGGTAGTCCGATGTCGGATACTGACCCCTCGCAGTTCGTCCCTTGAAAGGCGCCAGAAAGCGGCGGCGAAAGCCCAATCTGTTATGCTTGTGCGAAATGGCCGAGTCCTTGAATGACGCTGATCCGACGCGTATCGACGCGTTGCTCGACGCCGGTGATCTCGCCTCTGCTCGCGCTGCGCTGGCCCCGATTTCCGAGAACGATGAACGCTTCACGGTCGTGCGCATAAAGCTCGGCCTTTACGATGGCAGCCTGCCGCCCGGAGCTGCGATGCAGCAGCTGATTCAGCTCATGCGCCGCGATGAGAACTTCCCCGGTGCGAAGACCTTATACCAAGAGGCATCGAGCGTCGCGTGGCAAGCGCGCCAGTCGAACGTTGCGCATTCGCACCCACCGCCCCCCGCGCGCAATCGCGGCGACGGCTGAAGTTCGACGAGCACACGCTACTCAGCCCGTTGCCTGATCGATCCAATCTCGCAATTCACCGACGATGACGCGCGGCACGTCGCGCAAGCCGAGAACGCTGCGCGCCCCGGTCAACAACATGCCCGTGCGGATTTCGGTCTCGACCTGATCGACAAAGCGCG